>VXNZ01000055.1 GCA_009840355.1 Chloroflexota bacterium | reverse complement strand
CCACCCCTCCGGCACATCCCCCAGCGCCGAAGCCACCAGCCGCTCCGGGAACAAGTCGTACAGCTCCGCCGGCATCCCCGGCAGCGACTCGCCGCGCCGCCAGCGCCCTTCCATCTTGGCGCGCACCGGCTCGAAATCGACAAACCAGTACTTGAACAGCGCCTGCGCCATCCCCTCCAGCGTGGCGTTCATCCGGCGGTTCAGCTCTATCTTGTCGTCCAGCGTGCCGAGGATGTGCGCGATGCGACGCTGCTCGGGGAGCGAGGGATAAGCTATTGGAACATCTCTGAGTATCCGAGTATTAAGTGAAGGCATTGTCGCGCCCACAGCGATTGACCTGATATGTTCACGAAACGCTGGCAGACCGAAGAAGTATGAAAGATAAGCGGATTCAATCTTGTTGGGATCTGGCCTCACACGCAAACAACGCCCCGAAAACAGCCATCCATCTTCCGTTTCACGCACTAAACTACGTCTGTCAACTGAACCTACTCGGCTAAAGACAACGTCACCTTGCCGAAGAGTGTATCTTGCCAATCTTGCCTTGTCCTTATCTGATACGCAGGGCAAGTTTCTGTGGATGATTCGATTCTCCCCCAAGTGTTCAACAGTGATTATTGGGGTACCGACCTGCACGTAGTCTCTTTGATGGAGTTGACTACCAAAGGGACCCGTCTGAACTCCACGTTCACTGCAACAGAGCTTCCATAAGGGATCAACCTTTAAGCCACAACGGAAATGCCCGTACTCTGTTTCCAATTTTCCCTGGCTGGTAACCATTTCACTGAACGACATGACGCGCCAACCACTCCCCATACTTACTCGCTTTCCTCGACTGCCGAGACATTCCGGTTGGGTGCTCAGAAGGACGACCGCTGCAACACCAGAGCTTCCGCCACTTCGATGTCCTTTGGTCTCCTATGTACTTCGGGGAACCAGTACCCGTGTTCGCCGACGTAGCTTTCCGTCCCCGTGTTCAGTGTTATCTCGACGACCTTCAGGCTGTCCGGCGAAAGGTCGTCAAATCCATCTTCGTAGCCGTTCACGACCACGCGCAAGTCATCCGGGTATGTTTCCAGAAGCACGATTAGCTCATGCACTGTCATAAGAGTTGTCCTTTGCCATCAAGTTCATTCCTCGGCGTCCGCGAAGAACCCTAACCGCTCAAGGTTCTCAGCAATCGTCACGTCCAGCTTCTTTGCCTCCACCTGCTGCTCTCGCCACTCGGCGGCAAGTTTCGCCATCTTTTCCTCAAACGGCTCGCCGTCGTCCTCCTGCGCCTTCGCGCCCACATAGCGGCCCGGCGTCAGCACGAAGTCATGCGAGCGTATCTCTTCTAGCGTGGCACTCTTACAGAATCCGGGTATGTCCTCGTAATCTTCCCTCTCTTCGCGCCAGGCGTGGTATGTGCCGGCGATTCGGCCTATCTCTTCCTCTGACAACTCCCGGTGAGTGCGGCCAACGAGACTCCCCATGTCGCGGGCGTCGATGAAGAGCGTCTCGCGGCGGCGGTCCCGGAACTTGCCGTTGCGCCGGTTGCGCGCCATGAACCAGAGGCATACGGGTATCTGCGTTGACCTGAATAGCTGCCCCGGCAGCGCCACCATGCAGTCAATCAGGTCGGCTTCCAGTAGGTTCTTGCGTATCTCGCCTTCGTTGGACTGAGCTGACGACATAGAGCCATTGGCGAGGACGAAGCCCGCTGTGCCGCGTGGCGACAAGTGATGCACCATGTGCTGCACCCAGGCGAAGTTGGCGTTGCCGGGAGGTGGCGCTCCGTACTGCCAGCGCAGATCATCCCGCAATCTGTCGCCGCCCCAGTCGGAGACGTTGAATGGCGGATTAGCGAGTATGAAGTCGGCCTTCAGGTCCGCGTGGCGGTCATTGTGGAACGTGTCGCCGTGCTCGATCTGCCCGTGTATGCCGCGAATGGCGAGGTTCATCTTGGCAAGCCGCCAAGTGGTGTGGTTCGACTCCTGCCCGTAGATGGAGATGTCGGCTTTTATTCTGCCGCCGTTACCATTTCCGCTGCTGTGGGAGCGAATAAACTCCATAGACTGCACAAACATGCCGGACGAGCCGCAGCAGGGGTCATAGACGCGCCCGCTATAGGGTTGTAGCATCTCGACCAGCAGCCTCACCACGCCGCGCGGTGTGTAAAACTCACCGCCTCTACGGCCCTCCGCCAGCGCGAACTGTCCCAGGAAATACTCATAGACCCGGCCCAGAACATCCTGTGCGCGTGCTTCGGCGTCACCAATTCTTATATCACTGATGAGGTCGATGACCTGTCCCAGTCGAGTCTGGTCGAGCGACTGCCTCCCGTATTCCTTCGGCAGGACATCTCTGAGCACCGGGTTGTCGCGCTCTATCGCCGCCATCGCATCATCCACGAGTCGCCCTATCGTGGGCTGACGGGCGTTGGCTTGAAGTACCGCCCAGCGCGCTTCCTGCGGCACCCAGAATATACCGAAGGCGCGATACTCCTCAGGATCTTCCGGGTCTGCGTATTCGCTCTCCACAAGATATTCAAGGCGCGCATGCGCTTCCTCGAATGCGTCGGAGATGTACTTGAGGAATATCAGCCCCAGTACGACATGCTTGTACTCTGAGGCGTCCATACTGCCCCGCAACGTGTCAGCCATGCGCCACAAGTCGGCGTCGTAGCTGGCGAAGTCGGCGGTAGATTCGGACGTGGACACTGCCGATCGTGTGGTCATTGCGGCGGCCTCCGGATGTGCTGGATGTAGGCGACAATGATAGCATAAGTGGCGCTAATTCATAGACGAAGCCACCGCCAAGAGCGCCGACGACCGAGAGAAGACCATGGACAGCTTGTTATTCTACACTCACGACCTGCGTCAGATTATAGAAGGCCAAGGTCGCTCTCTCGCAAATGAAATCAACTCCCTGACCGAGAATGAGGTTTTGAACACTTCGCAGGAAGACATGATCGAATATCTCTCTGAGAAGTACAGAGTAAATCCTCTAAGAATCGACGAGACGGGTATTCGGACAGACTTCGGAGACGCTCAGATCGACGTGAGCGGGGACTTCAGCCGCGGCATTTACGACAGGAGTGTGAGGTGGACCCAATAAATCGGACAGGTGGGCAAGAGAGAATCCCGCTCCTAGAATGAAGGAAGAATGAACATGAGCTTGTGTCAAGTGTTGTGGAAATTCCTCCCAGGTTATCTAGCTCATCAGGCG
>VXNZ01000054.1 GCA_009840355.1 Chloroflexota bacterium | reverse complement strand
GCACGTCCGACACTCTCGGAACCTTCACCTCCACCGCCGACAATCCCACCGTCAGTTCACGGCTTGGGTGATAGCCGTTTCTGTATCCGCGAAACTCTTCGCCCCTCTCGTAGCGCTCCCTTCCCAAGAATCTGCTCATCTCCTCTTCGAGGGCGGCAGCAAGCATCCGTCTCGCTCCTTCCCTCACCATAGATTCCAGCGTATCGCCAACTACGTTCTCTTTTTCTTCGTTCTGGTATACTTCTCGCACGGCGTGTCCCTCCAGTTTTTCGTCTTATAGACGGTTTAGTCGACTGGAAGGATACGCCCTTTCTCTTACTCACGCTTTCTCAATTTCCACAACATCTAACATTACTTCCCCAATGTCGGCTGGGCATAACTCACCCAACCCTGCCTTTAGAAGATTCGGCAGCGCTTCTGTTCACGGCACAATCGACAGGCTCCCTGTCGGATCCGGCACAAGCTCTAGGTAGATAAGCGTTGTCTGTATCGACGAGTGCCCCAGCCAGCGCGACAGGTAATTGATGGAGATGCCGTTCATCAGAAGATGCCGTGCGTAGCTGTGACGCAGCGTGTGATTTCCGATCTCCCGGCCCGGTGGAACCGCCCCGAGCTGCTCGGCTCTTGCGTGCGCCCTCTGCACCCAGCGCCAGGCAGTCGAGCGGTGAACGTCGATGATACGCCCCTCTGAGACGTTGCCGAAGGACAGCGCAACCTGAAACGCAGCTCCCAGTTCCGGGTGCACCGGCACTATCCTTGATTTCCTGCCCTTGCCCTGTCGCTCCCGGAGTGTGGGAAGTTCGGCATCGAGCGACAGGTCGGCCACCTCAAGAGCCAAAGCCTCGGAGACACGCAGACCGGCTCTCCACTGCTCCATAATCAGGAGTCGTGCCCTGGGATCTTCTGCTGCCTTGATGATGGCCTGGACTTCGTGCGCTTCTAGGTACTCTGGAAGTTTCTTCTCGACTGCTTCAGCCAGTTGCTGGACTTTCTTGGGATACTGGCAGCGGGGCCTGCGACGGCGGGTGGCCGGTACGGGTGCGGTAGTTGCTGGCAGGGTCTCGGTGGTCATTGCCCATGCTCACTGAAGGGATTTACGGCCAGTACGTCCTGATAGGACTGCCTGGTGTTCAGGTCCTCGGTGAGAATCTGCGTACAGCCAGCTCTCTGGGCTGCCGCTACAATCAGGGAGTCCCAGTAACTGATGCCGTAGAGCCTATGTATGCCGGTCGCACGGCGAACCAGCCGAAGATCTATCTCGACCACCGGCAGCACGCTGAGGATGCCCAGGACTTCCTCTGCTTCCTCGGCAGTTAGTGGGATATGTATGCGCGAAGTCACTACCGTGAAGAACTCGCCGAGTACTTGCGCGGACAACACGGCAGTCTCGTCGGCGATGCCGTTCCTTATAATCTGACGAGCTTGCTCCTGTTTAGCGGGATCGGCGCTGTCGTAGGCGTACACGAGGATGTTGGTGTCGATGAAGTTCCTATCGGGCATAAAGGTCCTCACGACTCCAGTTTCGTGGTCCCATGTCGCGGCTCAGTTTCTCGAAAGACTCATCGAGCGCGGCAATGTTCTGCTGACGTTCCAGCGCATCGCCCTTTGCCACCCAGGTAAGGTAGTCCCTGACCATCTCCGTCAGGGTCGTGTCCTTGTCGATGGCTATTTTGCGGACCTTCTTGACGGTCTCCTCGTCAATGTTCAGCGTGATGTTCATGTGTGTCTCCCCCGGCCTAGCTGCTTCGGAACTTATTACAGTCTAACCATAATAAGGCTGATGTGCCAGTGGAGGGCCTGCGCCGGCGGGAGAGTGCCGTGGTGTCTGCTGCCACACCGACCTCGAAGTTGCACTTATCTGGGCCGAAGGTGCAGCCAATGCTCACTTAGTTGGGCTTATCGACACCGTAGTTGTGGTTACCCGACAGCTGCGAGCGCTTACTTGCGGGTTTCTGCGCAACACCTTCTCCGAGTCATTGTTGCATACTCGAATGAGGTTGTCAGGTTTAAGGGTAGCGCTCAGGTAGGGAGGGGTCGGTCGGATGCAACAAAAGTAGGTATTTTGTTGCAACTAACGAAAAGTAATCTGGCTTCTTCGAGGACGGATCACCTCTAAAGGTGACATTTCATTTGCGGTGTGTTCCTCAAATGAGAACTGAAAATGAGGAAACAGTTCCTCATTGCCAAGGCAGCAGCGCTTGTATTTCCGACCAGAATCACAGGGGCAAGGGTCGTTACGTCTGACGTTCCTAAAGACAGGATGATGCTGTCGCCTTACCTCTTTGTAATAGCTCCAGCGATGCCAAGGCGAGATTAAGTTGCGGCCCAAGAATTTTATGGGAGCCAAGCGGTCGTCATCGTTGCCATCGGGAAAGAAAACGGAATACTTCTGGACCGGCTTCTCTACTAGAGCAATATGCAAGAGCTCAAAATCTTTCACGACCCTGCCGCACATCTCTCCATCGTGTATCTCACCGAGTTCATGTCCACATTCACTTCGAAGAGTGATTTTCGCGTTACAAATCGAACAGCGAATATCCTTGCAAAGAAAGGCTGGACTGAACCCCCAATTCAGCAGGTACAATTCTTGGCATTTCTTCGTGTGGATGCGAGCGTGTTCCACACCAAACTCTCCAGGTCTTTCACTGAAATGCCTATCTAAGAAGCTTATCTCGATCTCGCATCTTTCTAACTGTTGCCAAGCTTCCTCACACTCACCAGACATGATCTGATTGAAAGCAGTGACGAAGTGGTCTTGAATACGACCAATAGTCTCGAGGCACCAAACAGCCTTGGCGGTCAATTGGTCACCGCCGTTGACTGCCTCTCTTTTCAAAGGAGATAGGCTTTGCCAGTATTCTTGCGAAAGACTAGTGTCAACACGGTCTCTATAATCACGAAGATGGCGGCGTGCCAACTGGAATTTCGGTTGATCCATGGCGCGACGCAAATTCAGTTTCTCTTCTTGCAAGATGTGCTTTCTCCTCCACTCACCGTCAGCCCTAAGTTTTCGAAATGTTCCATTGCTGTTCGTTCGAAAGTGTCTGCTGGCCCATCATATTTGAAATGCAGCTGTGTTCCATTGCTGTGCACAAAGTGGATTTCGCTCTTAACGGTATTGTCAGATTTCTCGATATTAGGTTTCTTCAAACGGTCATGGAGAAAAGTGCCTAGGACACTGATCACTAAAGGCAACAGAATGAGCTTTCCGATAAACAGAACCGGAAGGAGGATATCCTCAGATCGATATTCGAACTCGACGTAGTCTTCATCTTTTATCGGAGAGTTAACAACAGCTCGTCCCTTCAGTTCTTCACTAAGGATGCGGAAGATTTCGCGTGTCGAAGCGGGGAAAACCGGACCTTCGTATTCAGGCTTCAGATCAGAAGGGATAAGAAGAACAGTCGCTGCTTGTAACTCAGCCTTGAATGAAGGATCATCATTGAAGTCTTCGAATAGCAGATTAGTGTCCAATTCGGACGCCGACAATTCCACTGAGAGATTAGCAGAGTTGTTGAATTGTGTGTTCAATGTAAACTCCCGTTACCTTGAGTTACTTCTAACAAAAGAAATGCCTCGACCTCTCCATTTACAAATAATGACCTCTCAAGCGCCTTATCACGCCCCTTGTATGCCCCGCGGGCATCATTGGTGACTTGCAGTGCCTGCAGTGGCTCTAATCACCATACCCTAGGCCCGCAGCTCTCGCTATATCGTAACCCCACCAGCTGATCTATGACATCGACAGCTCGAATGCCAAATCCTCACCGGTCGGATGATCGCCACGTAGGCACCCTCGTCCTCCTGGACCGTCTTGGAGCGCTCGCTGTGCACGAGTCCGGCATCTTCCCGAATATCAAGCACGTCGTACCACCGCACCCGGGCAGTTTCCGAGATGCGCAGGCCCACGCTTGAGTGTGGTCGCCTTGATTGCGACAAGAGAGTCTGCATTTAGTGAGCCATTCTACGTGACTCTGAATCTGATAAGAAATGCCTATGGACTAACTATAAGTGATATTGACATATTAGTCCACTTAATTTATAATCATTTCGTACTTGAACTCCACAGGAATGGACTAATGCCTGATATAGATAGAGAATTCGTCCATATAACACGCCTAGCTGCAGATGGAAAATTGGATGACGTTGCAGCCTTATTTAGAAAGGCGGCTCCCTCACTGGTCAAACGTAGACCCGATCTTACAAACGGCATTTCGACAGTATTAGGGATGTTAGATCGGACGAACATGTTGAGATCTGAGGCCTCGCCGCTTCCCGTCGATGTTGATTCTAGATTGGAACTGCTACGTTGGGACAGTAATCCAGCTGTCCCAGTCTCCCCAGTTTGGCCCAAAATGGTCGGTACGGCCCTTGAGGAGGTCATAGCGGAGCGTCACGCAGAAGAGCGCCTATCGGAAGTCGGAGTGAACCCAACTAACTCAATGTTGTTTGTCGGAGATCCGGGTACAGGGAAGACTCTCGCTGCCACTTGGCTCGCGGAACGACTAGAGCTCCCATTGCTCACATTGGACCTCTCTGCCGTTATGAGCAGCTTCCTAGGGAGGACCGGTAACAATATCCGTACAGTTCTGGATTATGCTAAGCGCAGTCCTGGAGTTCTGTTACTGGATGAGTTCGACGCCTTGGCGAAGCGAAGAGATGACGGTTTAGAAATCGGGGAGTTAAAGCGGCTGGTAACAGTGCTGCTTCAAGAAATCGACCGCTGGCCCACTTTTGGAATATTGATAGCTGCAACAAATCATCCAGATCTGCTCGATCCAGCCGTTTGGAGGCGATTTGATAGAGTGCTTGAATTTCCCTTACCTATGCAATCGGACTTGGAAGAACTGATCTGCCAACTCGTCCCTCAGGCCAAGAGGACACTAATCCCAGCGAAGCTGTTGGCTTCGTTGTTTCGCGGTAGTTCGTTCTCTGATGTGACACGAACGATAGAATCTTCCAAGAGAACTGCCGTAATTCAGAATGTCAGCATTGAAGATGTGATGATTCAAGTTGCGGCGGATCTATGCAAGTCTCAACCAAGACGTGAGAAGTTGGCCTTCGCCCGTCAACTGGCTAGAGCTGGCATATCCCAAAGAAAAATCTCGGAGTTTACGGGGATTTCGCGCGACACAATCCGAAAGCAATTGTGAAGACCAACTGGTACATCGACCTTATAGGGAGTTAACTACATGCCTCGCGAGGACAATTTTATCATCGGCCAAGGTGAGAGGCTCACGTATGAAGTTGATGTCCCTTCCGGCGGCAATCAGAAAGTCTTACCTTACGATTTTGGGAGTCAACTAGACAGATTGGACCAGAAGCTCTCCCAGGCTTATGAGTACATCAGCTCCCAACCACCAGAGACGTGTCCCAGTGACAGGGCGGTCGCAGTAGTAACCATGCATCCCCGGTTTATTGCAAAGAGCGATTTTCCAGATAATCTCTTTAGTTCAGTTGGGCTTCGCGCGATAGGAAGCCGATCGGTGCAAGTTGCCCCAGAAAGATGGGGCACCGATAGACATCCAGAGCAAGCTACTACTGATGAGCTGTTTGTGGCAGGTGCCCGTCAGTCGTTCGCTCGATGGGCAGGCAGCATACGCACTTGGGATGAAAGCTCTGGTGTGTCAGGGTCTTTGCGGACAATCGAAAATGTTTCGGCCTTCCACGCCGAAACGAAGGTCAGGTCAATACCTGATGATAGAGACTCCGTAATGCTCGAAGTAATCCTTCATAACGCCAGTGATGAAGATGTGGTCCGGTCATTCATAGATTATGCCTCTCTATTGTCCGCGACTGTTTATACAGAGAAACGTCGTGATATCGGAGGGCTAACCTTTTTTCCGGTTGAGGTAGGCCCATCAAGTGTAGTTGAAGTAGCTAGGCACTCGTTTGTGAGAGTGGCTCGTGAAATGCCTTCGATGCGGCCCTTACACCCTGGTTTAACTCGAGATGACGTAAACAATGGTTCGTTTGCGGTTGCTCTCCCCAGTGAACCACCATTGTCAGAGGGTAATGAAGCGGCAATTTTTGATGGTGGGATACCCAACCACTTGAGATCACAGCTGTCTCCTTGGGTTTCGGTGACCGAACCCTCCGGGATTGGCCCACCAAATCCGAGTTGTGAAGCTCACGGGTTAGCTGTAACTTCTGCTTTCCTGTTTGGCCAACTGTCTGTTGATCAGATACCCAGAAGACCGTTAATAAAGGTGGATCATATTCGAGTATTGGACCAGAACACCGTGAATTCTGACCCACTCAACTTCGAGTATTTCGAAGTTGTCGACCGAATAACCTCTCATCTCGATCAAAATACAGGCCGATACCAATGCGTCAATCTTAGCATTGGGCCTAGCATTCCAGTTTCAGATGATGAGATCTCTTATTGGACATCGGCTTTAGACGAACGATTCGCTTGTTCTCAGTTCATTCCTGCTGTTGCAGTCGGCAACTCTGGCAAAAGTGATGCGGCCAGCGGACTGAATCGCATTCAGCCCCCCGCAGACGCCGTGAACGCGCTGTCCGTTGGAGCTGCTGATAAATTAACAGGCCCTTGGCGGCGAGCTGACTACAGTTCTGTCGGGCCAGGAAGAGCACCAGGGCTGGTGAAGCCGGATGGAGTAGCGTTCGGTGGTACGCAAGACCAGCCTTTTCATGTGATCGGTGCCAACAGTCGTTCAAGACCAGTAAGTGGAACAAGCTTCGCGACTCCATTGTTGTTGAATGCTGCCGCTGGCCTAAGCTTACAGCTGGGCAGCGATGTGAATCCTTTAGCGATAAGGGCACTAATGATTCACAAGGCTCAGGACGACGGCAATAGCCGGCAAGAGGTAGGATGGGGAAAATTTGAACTGGACCCCAATCTAATGATTACTTGTCCGGACGACGAGGCTGTCGTCCTGTACCAGGGAGTACTACCGATAGGCTCCCATTTGCGTGCCCCAATTCCGATGCCGAGCACACAACTCGAAGGGATGGTGACCATCACTGCCACGATCTTAATTGCTCCAAATGTTTGTCCCGAATTTGTCGCCTCATATACGGAGAGTGGTTTTGAGGCAACCTTCCGCCCACATAGTGCTCGATACAACTATCGTGATGGTAAGAAGTCTCTCCACCCGAAATCGAAGTCGTTCTTTTCGGAGAACGCCATGTATGGAGGAAGTGAGTTTGAATTGCGAGAAGGCGGGCTGAAATGGGAACCTTGTGTAAAGAGCACAAAGCGATTTCGAGCCACATCACTCTCAGACCCCGTATTTGACATCTACAACCATGGCCGGCAGCCAGGATCCAAGAGCAATAGCGATAGTCCGGTTCCATACGCTCTCGTAATAGGAATCAAGACTCCCAGTGTTCCAGACTTATACAATCAGATTGTCCGAACGTTCGCTGGTGTGCTAATTCCCATCACACCGAAACTGCGGCTGCCGGTAACAGTAACACCGCGGATAATGTAAGTGGTGAACCTTCCGATATCGGGGACAACATCTGAAAACGAGACGTGGGTCGCAATAAAGTGCTAGGCAATCGCTCAAAGATATCCTGCTCAAGATTTGCATAGCATTAGCTGGGCTGCTCGCGGAGTCAAGTCGACGTCAATATGGAAGCAAAGAAAGTCTGAATGAAGAGGTGACCGTAATGCCACGAAGAAACACTTATAACTACACATACCGAGTCGGCCGGAAGGTATCTCATCGGGGTGTTACGAACAATCCGGCACGTCGTGAACGCGAGCATCAAAGAGCACGCCCCGGAGGCAAATTAACAGTTGAAGGTAGAGCAAAAACACGTACTGGCGCATTGCGAACTGAACGAAACCAGAAGAGAACCCGAGGTTATCACGCGTAAGGCTCTGTCTCGCTCTTCCCCTAAAAGGCAGCGGGCATCACAGCCATTCCAGTGCCTCCAGCGCCCTCTCGCTCCTGGTGTTCCTCGTCGGTATTGAGGGAACCTTCCAGCACCCGTGCGTCCGCACCGCAGAGCTCCCTGCGTGCTATCCTGATAGCCAAACCCACACCCCCGAGTGGTTAGAGTGCCCATCGCTCAGTCCTGCGGATCTCGTCATGCCGACCACGTATCGGATGATTTGCGACATCGACAGCCCGAACACCAAATCCTCCTCGGTCTAGTGTAAGCGCCAACGCTAAAATGTCCGAAATCGCCAAGTTTGAATTGACCCACCCCTAAGCGGAGTGCATCTTAGTCGGAACATCCGACAGGAGGTGCAGCTGCCCAATGTTAGGGGGTAAGACAGTGAGAGAGATCTACGAGTTGAAGGGCAAGGGGAGGTCGATCCGCGGGATCGCGGAGGATCTTGGCATATCGAGGGCCACGGTACGCAAGTATGTGCGGTCGCCAGGGGGCCCCAAGCCCGAGCCGAGAGTGAAGAGGGGATCGAAGCTGGACGGCTACAAGGAGTAGCTTGGCGGAAGGACTTGAGAACTGCGTGGTGCTGCTGAGGGAGATAAGGGAGATGGGCTACGACGGTGGCTACAGCACGCTGAAGAACTACGTTCATCCGAGGCGCCGGCCGAGTGTCAAGGGCGCGATGATGATGGACCACCGCGGCGGCGAGAAATTGTACCACTTGCCGCCAATGTTCAGCGATTATGTCCGTGCTAACTGCTAAGGGAATATGCCCCCTTCAGTGGGGATCGGCTTGAGGTCGTAGTTCGACTTCAGGACGATGCAGCGGTTGCTCTACCGCTCTGTCTGAGGCGGTAACTGTCGCCGTTCATCTCGATGATGTGAACGTGGTGAGTGAGCCTGTCAAGAAGAGCGCCGGTCAGCCTCTCCGACCCGAACATCTCGGTCCATTCGTCGAATGGCAGGTTCGTTGTCACCAGGATCGAGCCACGCTCGTATCTCTGGCTGAAGACATCGAAGAGCAGTTCCGCTCCAGTGCGTGACAGCGGCACGAAGCCCAGTTCGTCGATGATCAGCAGCTTGAGGCGGGCAAGCCTCTTCTGCAGGTTCAGCAGCTTCATCTCGTCCCGTGCCTCCATAAGCTCGTTCACCAGGGCCGACGCTGTGGTGAAGCCGACCGTCAGTCCCTTCTGGCAGGCGGCGAGTCCCAGTCCCAGCGCGATGTGCGTCTTGCCGGTACCGCTGTTGCCTATGGCGATTACGTTCTCACGATGCTCGATGTACTCGCAGCGCGCAAGCTGCGTCACGAGCTGCCTGTTCACCGACGGTATGGCGGTGAAGTCGAAGGTGTCGAGGCTCTTGACCGCGGGGAAGCGCGCGGCCTTGATCCTGCGCGCCACCAGGCGGTGTCGGCGGTCTATGAGTTCCATTTCCGACAGCCTCAGCAGGTAATCCGGATGGTCCACACCCTCAGAGGCGCACTGGGCCGCTATCTTGCCGTACTCCCTGAGGAAGGTCGGCAGCTTCAGCTCCTTCAAGTGATGTTCCAGCAGCAGTGTCGGCCTGTCGCTCACGATGCCTTCTCTCCAAGCAGCTTCATATAGTCTCCCGCGGACGTCGTGCTGACGCTCACACTCGGCAGGTGCGGATGCAGTGTGAGGTCGAGCCTTGGCGGCCGTCCCTCGATCCTGCACAGTAGCAGGTGCTTGACCGCGTCGTAGCCGGTCGCTCCCCGACTGATCGCATCGCGCACTGCGGCGTGAACCTCGTCATCGGGGAAGTCTTCAAGCAACCTGAGCACTCGCACGAACTCACGCTTGCCGGGCTTACCCATCCGGGCCTCCTGCAGACGCCGCAGCCTGCCGTACTCCTCGGGCAACTCCCATCCGGCGAGTGGGGCAGCCTGATCCAGAGCTCCGGTCTTCTGCTCCAGCAGCGGAAGGTAGTGCATCGGATCGAAGACGAAGTCACCGTGTTCGTACGACCTGGGGTGACGCGCTATCACCTCGGTGCCGCAGCTGATGACCACCTCATCGACGTAGCCTCTTACCAGCACGTCCCTCAACGGGAACAGAGTAGTCGTTGCTGCGGTAGCGCACCAGCGACTGCGAGCTCACACGGGTGGCATGCTTGTCGCTCGCGTCGTAGGGAGCCGCGGGCAGCGCAAGCAGCGCTCCGAGGTCACGCTCCATACGCTCACCTATCGTCTCGGTGTGTCCCCTGAGCCTTGCGTCCATACGCTCCAGGCACTCACGCTCCAGGTGCGCGTTGAGCTCATCGAAGTCCTTCACCCTAGGGACCGGAACAAGGAAGTTCCTCCTGCCGTATCCCACCATGCCCTCGACAATGCCCTTGTCGTTGCCCTTGCCGACTCTACCGAACCTGTCTGCGAACAGATAGTGCGACTGAAGCTCCGTGAACGCTCTCGTGCGCTTGCGTCGCCCTCCTCCCAGTATCTTCGCCACGGCAAGCTTCGTGTTGTCGTACAGTATGCCCTGCGGAACGCCGCCCAGAAAGGCGAACGCCGACACGTGCCCGTCGCAGAACGCCTCGGTCGTCTCGGCGGGATATGCCTTCACGAACACGCCGTCGCTGTACGGAAACGACATCACGAAGTAGTGGATCCTGCGCCTCTCGCCACCTATGGTCGCCCATGCCTGACCGAAGTCGCACTGTGCGTGACCGGGAGGGTGTTCCAGCGGCACGAACATCTCGCGCGCCACGCGCCGGTGATCACGGACGTAGTCCTTGACTATGGTGTAGCCGCCGTCGAACCCGTGCTCGGCCTTCAGCCGGTCGAAGATGCGCTTGGCCGTGTGGCGCTGCTTCCTCGGCGCACTCAGGTCGTCTTCTAGTATGCGATCTATGACGCCCGTGTAGGGCTCCACTTCGGTCGTCGCGGTGGGCGCTTCCTGCGGTAGCCCGGAGGCACCGAGTGCGACAGCATCTTGCGCACGGTGTCCCGGTGCAACCCGAACACCCGGGACGCTTCCCTGATGCTCATCCCCTCCACCAGGCACGCCCTGCGCACACGCAAATACATGTCCACGATGTACATCCATGATCACCTTCCTTCGAGTCTCGGCAGACTCTACAGGAAGGTGACAGACGGTATGGTTTTAGACCGCCGCAATCGGCTTGTCTATCCTCCTTCGTGGTACATTATGCCGCCGCCGTTCATAGCCGAGCCAGCCGAAGGCGACGATGCGGTTTGAGACTGGCACGGGAGAGCAAGCGCAGGTGGACTGCGGCGTGGTGAGCTACAAGGGAGAGGACGGGCGCAGGCATCGTATGTGGCGTTCGTGATGGTTCTGGGCTTCTCTCCCGCCATCTACGTGGAGTTCGTTCGTCCGTGCGGACGTGCCGACGTTCATCAGGTGTCACCTGAACGCCTTCGACTACTTCGGCGGAGTGCTGAGGCGCTGCCTGTACGACAACGCCAAGGTGGTGGTTATCGAACGCGATGACGAGGACGGCGATCACGAGTGGAACTCTCGGATGCTGGACTTCGCACGCAGGGTTGGCTTCGAGCTGAGGCTGTGCAAGCCATACAGGGCGCAGACGAAGGGGAAGGTTGAGAACGGCGTGAAGTACGTGAAGGGGAACTTCTGGCCGTCTGTGCGGTTCAGTGACGACGCCGACCTGAACAGGCAGGCACTGGCATGGTGTGTCGAAGTCGCCAACGAGCGAGTGCACGGCACGACCGAGAAGGTTCCGAAGGCGATGCTTGGCATCGAGCGCAGCAGCCTCGGTGCGCTGCCTGAGCGTTCCACCCTGGGCGTGTACCTTCGCGAGGACCGCAAGGTAGGACGTGACGGATACGTGAACTGGGACGGATCGCGGTACGGAGTACCGTGGTCGTGGTCAAGCAACATGGCGCAAGTCGGCGTTAACGCCGGGATGGTGGAGATATGGTGTGGTAACGAGAGCCTGGCGGTGCATCCTCGGGCGCACAGGCGCGGACAGAGGCTGACACTGCCCGGCCAGTGGGACGGGTCGGTGAACGGTGAGACGAGGCCCAAGCGTGAAGCTTTGGCGGTGCAGGTGTCAGCCCAGCAGGTTGAGCGTCGTTCGCTGGACATATACGAGCTGCTGGCCGGTGGAGGTGTGCGATGCTCGCTCTTGAACAGGCACGCAGCCACCTGGAGACGCTGGGTATGACACAGGTGATGGAGGTGCTGGACAGCAGGCTGGACGACGCTGCCAGGAAGCAGCTACCGTACCCCCGAGATGCTCTCCGACCTGCTGGGAGTGGAGGTGTCCGCTCGCAGGGAGCGCTACATGACCACCAGAACGCGCATGGCGAAGTTGCCCTTCCATCGCACACTGGAGGAGTTCGACTTCGACTTCCAGCCCTCGATAGACGAAAGACAGGTGAAGGAACTCGCCACACTCGCCTTCGCGGCGGAAGCCAGTAACCTGCTGCTGCTGGGTCCTCCCGGAGTGGGCAAGACGCACCTTGCGGTGGCGCTCGCTCTGAAGTCGATAGAGAACGGGTATGGAGCCTACTTCGTGCGGGCCTACGACCTGATGGAGGACCTGAGGAAGGCGAGAGCAGAAGGCAGGCTGGACCGGCGTATGCGGGTGTACCTTGTTCCCAAGGTGCTGATAGTGGACGAGTTCGGCATCTGGCCATACGACAAGGAGTCTGCAACGGCGTTCTTCAGCCTGGTGTCGGCGAGGTACGAGCGTGGCAGCATCATACTGACGTCGAACAAGGGCTTCGCCGACTGGGGTGAGCTGCTGGGTGACGCGGTGATAGCTACCGCGATCCTCGACAGGCTACTGCACCACAGTCACGTCATCAACATCCGCGGGGAGAACTACAGGCTGAAGGACAAGCGGCAGTCCGGTCTGCTGACATCGAGCAGGCTGCTGACATCAACATCTGAAGAGACACAAATAGAGCGGTAATAGGACTAGGGTGGCTCAAATCTAATCCGGCGAAAATTGTTGTTGCTCAGCGATTCCGTCCGTGCTAACTGCTCAGCGACAATGTCCGCATGATGGAGCATGTGACATTGACGCAGCAAGAACAGGCAAGACTTCAGGTACTCAACAACTTACTGGCGGGATACATGACGACGGAGCAGGCAGCGACACTGATCGGAGTGAGCACACGCCACACCAGGCGCATACTGGCGGCATATCGACAGGAGGGAGCAGCCGCACTCGCTCACGGCAACAGGGGTCGCAGACCTGCCAACGCTACACCGGATGGAATGGCTGATGCAGTCGTTGCCCTGGCGCAGACCAGATACGCAGGAGTCAACCATACGCACCTGAGCGAGTTGCTCGGCGAGAGGGAAGGCATCGAGATCGGCAGGAGCACGCTCCATCGCCTACTGGTGAAGGCTGGGGTGAGCAGTCCTCGCAGCAGGCGTCCGCCGAAGCATCGCGTGCGTCGACAGAGGATGCCCCTTGAAGGGATGCTGCTTCAGATAGACGGCAGCCATCACAGGTGGTTGGGGAAGGACGGACCGCAGTTCACGTTGCTGATCGCGGTGGACGATGCCACCGGGTGTGTGGCCGGTGCACTCTTCTGTCAGGAGGAGACCACCCGCGACTACTTCGAGATGCTCGAGGAACTGATGGGGCACTGGGGCATACCGCTGGCGCTCTACTCCGACAGGCACTCCGTCTTCAAGCAGACTTCCGGGAGAGGACGGAAGGTGAGGACTGCCACGCAGTTCACTCGCGCGATGGACGAGTTGGGCATACAGCTGGTGTTCGCACGGTCACCACAGGGCAAGGGTCGGGTGGAACGTATGGCGGGAACCTTCCAGGACAGGCTGATCAGCGAGCTTCGCCTCGCCGGTGCGTCCACCATCCCCGAAGCCAACGCTGTACTCGCGGACTTCCTGCCTCGCTTCAACGGACGCTTCAAGGTGCCGGCACGGCAGCCCGGTGTGGTGTACCGTCCACTTGATCCCGACATCTATCTTGACCGTATCCTCTGCTACAAGCACTGGCGCACGGTCGCCAGGGACAACACAGTGAAGTATCGCTGGCGTACTCTGCAGCTGCTGCCTGATGTGGAGCCGGGGACCTATGCCGGATCGAAGGTGGAAGTGCTGGAGGGACTGGACGGAACTCTGCGGGTGCAGCACGAGAGGTACATCATCCCGTCACAGGAGGCTCCACCCCGTCCGGGAGTCTTGCGTGACACTACTCAGATGATCGCTCGGGACGTTCATCCCAACAACGCGGACAGCGGCTGGATGCACAGATACGCGCAGATCGCGGCGGGCGCAGCCGCTGATGGTGTCAACGGAACACATCAGCCCGTCACTGTGCTGCGCAGGAAGCCCAATCGGCGACAGAGGGCGTGGTGGAAGGCTATCCATTGAGCCAAGCTGCAAGGCACGTCCAACCGCGCAATCGCTAAGAACCTAGGGATCAGCAGGAACACCGTCAGGAAGTACCTGGCGGCGGAGAGTCTGGATATGGTGGGAGCTGTCGTGACGCCGAGAATCCGACGATCTGATACTATGGCCAACTACACGAACGGACAGAATCGCTGAACACTTAGCCGGACATTATCGCTGCACATCGACACGAAAATGCACAAAGTTGCGTCGGCGTTGACACACGCAAGCCTCAGCAGCTCCGGCGCGGACCTCAGCAGCCATACGACCGGCTCGCTCTTCCTCGCGCCTCAGAAGCCAACTCTCTACAGCGGGGTCCCAGAAGCGAAGGTCCCCGTCCGTCCACCATAGCTCCAGCTTCAGAGCCTCGCTGTGCGACCACACACGCCCATCGGTCTTACACCGCATCTTCAGCCAGCGATACTTCCCGTCCACCAGACGCTCACCCACTAGGGCTCCCTGTAGAACTCGCCGCCGGTCGCGTCGAAGCTCCAGTATTCTCCCACGCCAATCTCAGCGTACAACTCCCGCTTTCTTCCCAAGAACGAATCTGGGCTGTGCATGAATGATGGCTAAGTCACTCTGCTTTGACTAGGTTACTATCTATGCATTCCGTGCATTATATGTCCACAAAACCATCGCCATGATCTTCTCTCGGGTTTCTCCGGCAGCATTCGCAAAGCTTCCCATTTTCCTGATCCTGGACGTGTATCATCCGCATCAGTTCAATATGAGTCTCCTCGGGGGGCAAATGTAGGATTTTCTTCCAGCGTCCGTCATCCTGCTCTTCCCATTTCGTATAGGCCATATTCTTATCCTCCGTCACTAATACGATCAAGGGTGTTTCGTCCGCAAGGGACTCATACCTGCTGCTGCCTGCCGGCAGGCCCAGCCGTGGCGAGCCCTTGGTCGTCTGCGAGGGTGAGAAGGCGGTAGCCGCGGCGATGAGTGCCGGATTCGCCTGCGCTTGCTGGAGCGGAGGTAGCGGTTCCGCCGGAACCATCAACTTTGACGAGATCGACGGTGTGGATGTGGTGCTGTTTCCGGACAATGACCACGACGGCATAAGGGCGATGCGCGCCATCGGCAACAGGATGGACGGCGTCGCCCGCTCGGTGCGGGTCGTGGACCTCGCGGGCATGCCCGACAGGGCGGACATAGCCGACATATCTACAGACGACGCCAGAAGGCGCATTGCGACCAGCAGAGGCTTCGCTCACTTCCTCAGGGCCACGGGTGGGCCGATCAGGGAGAAGGGCGCACAGCAGCCTATCAAGCTCTCCTCCGAGTTGCGGCGTCTGGCTCATGTAATGAACTTCGACTCCGGGACGTATCTCGCCGACTTCAGCGCAGACCCAACCTTCAACGAATCGGGCCTCGCCCATATTGTTTTGGAGAACCAGGCCGAGAAGCTGCTGGCGGTCACCGGCAATGAAGGCGTCGAGTTCCTGGTGCTGCGACGGAACGGCACGTGGAGCCGTGACGCAGGGGACCTTCGCCGCCTGATCTCAAGCGTGGGCAAGCATTACCTGAGAAGGATGGTCAATTGCGGCGATCAGCCGCCGTACGACGACGACGGGACATTCTTCTCGGCGGTCAGGGCACTGAGAGCGGTGGAACAGGGTTAGTCCATAGCCGGTGTGCCGGCTGCGATGCGTCTCGCGTTTCAGGAGAAGCGGCAGCTGAATAAATTGCCGAAGCATCTGCTTGTCTGTGATGAGAGCGAGATCGACGCGGACCCTCGTTACAGGGGGGTCGCAAACGGTGTCGTCGACCTGGAGTCCGGAGAGCTGCTGTCCGCTAAATCGGCGCGCAGGCTGCTGGTGTCCAGAGCGGACGAGAGTAGATGTACGCCGGCAGGCCACTGAGTGTGGGCGGCTCTCACACTTGCGAAGTTAGGCACACCTTCGTTCGCCGATCCGCTGGCAAAAGCCTAGCATAAGCGCGTATCGGGATAGGTTAAGCCATTCCTCGCGCGAAGTTCTTACAGGAGTAAAGATGAGCGACCACAAGACCCAATACTCAAAGGACGAGGTCATACGGGGACTAGTCGATTTCGATGTTGAGAAGGCGGCACAGTACCTGGCGGGCCATGTCAATACCTTGTATCTGCGTCGTACTGTGGACAAGTTGATGCACGAAGTGATGCTTCCGGCCATGCTGTCTGACGAACCTTTCGATGCGGACTCTCTTTACGAAGAAGTCACGTCCAGATTAAGGGAGTTTCATTCCCGCCAGGCACAGCTGGATGACGCCTTCGTCAGGGTGATCAACGAAGACGATGCATGACACTGGTTCGCCTGGAGAGGGTTCGCAACAGTTGCAGAGATGGACGTCAGTAGATGACTCTAGTCGTCATCGGTGACACTGGTGGCCTTCGGATCTAATCCAAGTATCTACTTCCTTGCTGTGGTACCTAGGGTGATGGCTTTCATAGACCGGGCTGAGGACGCGACGCGTGCCTTCGTTGGTGTTCCCGCGCAGATTCGCAGATCACTGGCCGTATATTTGCTGGTGCGCCGCCGGAGTTTAGCGAATCAGAGCAAAGGTCATTTCGCTCCAGGAAGTGTTGGTCTTCGACGCAATCAAGGTCAGCAAGGCGATGTACGCTGCTGCATCGAAAGTCGGAAGATGGGCGTTCAAACCGGCCTCACGACAGGCAAGACAATAAGATTTTGAGCAGATAGTCCTTGCTGAAGGGCCTGTTGCGTTATAGGCTCTGCGTGAGGCGCTTGGTCAGATTTATTCCGTTAGCGGCGGCAATTTGACTGGACAGTGTTGCATGGTTTATGCTGTTGCACATAATGCGCAACACACTCTCTACTGCAACGACACTCGCCCGAACCATTTTTGATGACCTAAGTGGCCGCCTGCCACCGCGGTGGACCCTGCACGACTGCACACGCTTCGACGGTTTCGATTCTCCCAGGTCTGACGCGACATGGGAAATTCAGGATCCACGGGGCGCATCCTCACTTGTCGTCGTAGAAGTAAAGGTCAATCCGAGCCAACCCAATTATATCAACTTCATCTCCGGCCAACTGCTGCAGCTGGCGGATTCGCTGAACGATCGAAGAAGATACTACGATACTGACCCCATTCCGTTGCTCATCTCCTCCTTCCTGAGCCCCCTGGCAAGGGAACGGCTTGATGCAAATGGTATCAGCTACGCCGACTCGACCGGAAATGTCCGATTTGTCTCCGAAAACCCTGCCATCTTCATCGAGACACATGGAGCGGACAGAAATCCATTCCGTGAGAAGCGCTCCCTTCGCTCACTGAGAGGGGGGCGGGCTGGCCGCATCGTCAGAGCCTTCCTGGACTACCGCGCGCCTTTCGGAACCCGCGAGATTGCCGCCGAAACGCAGAATTCCCCCAGCACAGTGTCGAGAGTGGCCGATCTGTTGGAGAGGGACGCGATCATTATCAGAGAAGGTCCGAGGGGACGCATTGTCTCCGTGGACTGGGAGACCTTGTCACGCAGGTGGGCAATGGACTACGAATTTACCAGGTCCAACACCCCGACGACTTGGCTTGAGCCGCGCGGCACAAGAGCACTACTTGAGCGGCTCCGCTTCACAGACTTCCGGTACGCCGTCACCGGTTCATTCGCCGCCTACAGGCTGGCGCCCGTGGCTGTGCCGAGGCTGCTGACGCTGTACACGGAAGACCCCGAGGCCGACGCCCTGGCGCTGGGGCTTCGGCCGGCAGACACGGGAGGGAATGTTCTGATAGTACGTCCTTTTGATCCGGTGGTGTTCGAACGCACTCAGCACGAGGATGGCATTACATACGCTCGCGTCACGCAGGTCCTGGTAGACCTGATGACGGGGACTGGCAGGTCTCCTGTGGAGGCGGATGGGCTACTCGAGTGGATGCGGATTAACGAGGAGGCATGGAAACTTTGGATATCCAGCCGTACATAGTCGCCCGCGAGGGTCTACTGGACGCCGTGGAAGCTCTGGGACCTCACCGTGAAGCGGTCATCCTGGTAGGCGCGCAGGCCGTTTACGTTCATACCGGAGCTTACGACAGTGACTTCGCCGTATCACCATTCACGCTGGACGCCGATATTGCGATAGACCCTGACCTGTTAGGCGACTTTCCAATTCTTATCGAAGCCATGGGCGAAGCCGGATTCAAGCCGACGACGCAGCCAGGTATATACACCAGAGAAGACGGATCACACATCGACCTGCTGGTGCCGGAAGCGGTGGGCGGTCCTGGAAGCAGAGGCGCGCGTCTCGGCGTCCACGGCAACAGGGCCGCGCGCAAGACTCACGGTCTCGAGGGCGCTCTGGTCAGTCATAAAGCAACATCGATCAGGTCAATGGTTCCGGGAAGCAAAAGGCACTGTACCTTGAAAGTGGCGGGTCCGGGTGCTCTGCTTGTCGCGAAGGTCCATAAGATAGCCGAGCGGATTGACGATCCATCCCGCCGGTCACGACTTCACAAGGACGCATTCGACATCTACAGACTGCTGCGTTCCGTCGGAACGACAACTCTGGCTGACGAGTTCCGAGTCCTGGAGTCGGCGGAGGTGTCTCGCGAAGTGACTGCCGAGGCGCTCGCCAAGTTCGAGGAACTGTTCGTGTCCCGGTCTGGTCTGGGGACCGATCTGGTCGTGCAGCACGTATTCGGCATTGAAGATCCCGACTTCATCGCCGAGTCTTGTGTCGCCTTCAGCGAAGACCTGATGAGCGAGCGCTCACGATAGATGACGTATCAAAGTGATTTCAGCGCGAAGAGTCAGCTTGTGAATGGCCCGGTCCGTGCGACATGTGTCCATCGCCAGCAAAGGCGGCCGGAAGGACGAGAGTATCCGCGTTGGGTGTCACAAACCAGAAATTGTCTTCGACCTGCCGGCGAACAACGATGCAAAATCAAGGCGTCAGCACAACAACGTAGCTTCAGCATCGAAGGTCCTGTTCTCTTATGACACGACAACAGGAACGAAATTGGAGTGCGTCGCATCCGCTAAAACATCGCTGAAACGGGGGCGGCTGCGCGGGACATCTGGAATCCAGTCGCGGCGACAGCTGCCGGAATGGAGGGTTGCTGGCGTCGGTGTCTTCCCGAGCAGCGGCAGCCAGAGTTAACGGACTGGGTCGTCGCAGATAAGGATCAGGACATGACCAAGAGAAAAGAAGTTTCGGAAAAGACACTGGAGTTAAACGTCTGCGCGGAAATGATCCAGCATATTAGGAGTCACCCTCCGTTTCGTAAAGCCTCCTGGCATGGCCTGACTCAACGAGAAGAACGACAAGAAGGGCTGGACGCCAAGATCAGGAATGCTCCCAAGGGTGTTGCCTTGATGCTCCAGTTTAAGTCTCCATGGGCGACGTTGAGGGTAGACACACTCTACAAATTCACCATAAACAGAAGGCAGCATAAGGCGATGGAGCGGCTTGGACACCCCGGCGCAGTCCATTACGTCTTCCCGCTGTATAGTAAGTGGTGCAAGATATACAAAAATACACCAGACCTTCTGCAAGACACCTGGCTGGTTCCTGTGGAATGCATACCGTCAAAATACTTGGCAAAGGATTCGACCACCATTGAGGTGAGGAAGCTCTCCCCTTCAGGAGTACGTGCGTCAGGCCCGAATTGGGAATCGAAATGCAACGCGATGAATGCAGGAGAATATTTCCAGCCGAGGACCGGAAGTCTGTCAGATATTCAAGGAATAGGTGTAACTGCGCCTCAGATGAGAGAGTGGATCGATGGTCGGGATTGGACAGCATTGCGATTTAGGGGGCTGGGATTTTTCTACCTACCCTTATGAACGAATCTCCATAGCTGAGAATGGACAGGGAAGTCACATCTGCGCGCGTCGACTATCCTTGCCGGCACGATGATTTCTCAGGCGAAGATACTCGTGTAGCGCGGCACCGTATAATCCGTGAAACCACTGTTCTCGCACCGCTTTTTCTGGGCGTTTTTCGGCCCTTTTTAAATGCGGTATAATTACACTTATACCGCAACTAGGAAGTAGCGACAATGACCCTCCAGGCACAGCAACCACAGCCCGAGAACGCTCCGGCGATTCTGACGGACGACCAGCGCTGGCGAGTGGCGGACGCTCTCGAGAGCGCCTAGTCTGAAAACACTCGCATAAAGTACGCCAGCCAGTTCGGTAAATTCAGGCGCTGATGCGAGCAGGAAGACTACTCCGCACTTCCGGCTCAGCCGGAGGTACTGGCCGCATATGCCGTGGAGCTTGCAGACGATGAAAAGAGCATGTCCACGATCCGGCTTGCGGTCGCCGCTATCGTCAATGCTCACAGCCGCGTTGGACTGGAGTCACCCCAGACTGCCGGCGTCACCGAGACGTTTCGGGGACTGTCACGGCAGTTGGGTGTCAGCCAGAAGCAGGCAAGACCACTTGATGCCGATGCGCTCGCCGCGATCCGGGCGACGGCGCTCAATCCGAGGATATCCAGGGGAGGCTCGCTTGAGTCGGAGGAGACCGCGCTTAGGCGCGGCCGGCTGGACATCGCTCTGGCGTCCGTGATGTCTGACGCGAGCCTTCGGATATCTGAGGCCGCAGCTCTCAGGTGGCGCGACGTGCTTGATGCCGAGGATGGCGCAGGGCTGGTGTACATCGAGCGATCGAAAACAGATCAGGCAGGGGAAGGGGCCTATGTGGTGGTCACTCCTGACACCCTGACTTCGTTGAAGCAGCTGCGAGGGGACACTGAGACGTGGACCGATGATGATCTCGCCTTCGGGCTGTCGAAGTCGCAGATAAGCCGGCGAGTGGACAGCATGGCAAGGGTTGCGGGCCTGGGAGAGGGGTACTCTGGACACTCCGGTCGTGTGGGCCTGGCGATCAGGATGACGCGACGGGGAGCTCCGCTTCAGGCGGTGCAGACTCACGGCCGCTGGAAGTCGCCGTCGATGCCGGCGAGGTATACCAGGAGCGAGAAGGCGCTTGTGGCCCTCAAGTGGCTCGTCTAATATGTTGTGAGCCTACAATTTAGAGATAACTTGCCGTGCAGCGGCGCACACATAGGCGCAGCCTATAGGCTGACGCTTCCGTGACAGTCAGTAGATTAGAACACTCCTCTCGTCAACGCGTATAGCGGTACCCTGGCTGCGTGTGAAAAGAAATAGAAGTGCCATCATCTAGTTCCAATTAATGACGCAACTTTGGAGCGGTTGGGAATACTCCAATCCATTCGCGAGTGTGCGCCTTGGGCATCCCGTGAGTTAGACAGTGCCGTAAAACCACTTTCATGACTGGTCATTTCACACCCACCGCCGCCGTCCTAAAGGCGGCAATCACTGGCGCGCTGTTCGCCGCCGCCAGCGTCACTGGCGAATTGGGGCGTTGGTCGTGCTGGTTGGTGTGATCGTCGTGGCCGCGGTGATTATATTTGCGAGGAACGAAGTGTTCACCGGATTAATGTCTCCGCCGTCGCAGAGAATGAGTGCGCCACCTCCCTCTCCGGTGCAAGCGGATGAGCCAACCGAGCGGAGGACATTGACGTTGCCCAGTGCGACGCCATCTGTGACCGCGACACAGATACCTGAACCTTTGTTAGCGCCAGCCATGTCTCCGATACCAACCGCTACTAACACTGCAAGGCCTGCAGATACTTTGGCGACTCCGACGCCTGTGTCCGCAACAACCAACACATCAACACCTACCCACACGCCTACGACAACATCGGCGCCTACCAGCACCCTCACGCCCACTCCTACGATTACGATTGTGGCTCCAACTTTCACACTGACGCCCACGGCAACTGTAACGCCGATGGTTACGCCCACAACTACTCCATCCCCTAAGCTTACAGCGACTGCCACTGCTACACGGACGGCAACGGCAACTCCGACATCAGAAGAAAGAGAACTCACTACAATGGGAACACCACCTGAGCACATGGTCTATGCCTGGTGGGACTGGGACTACCAGAACCCGCTGCGAAACCAGCAGAGCGCGCTCAACGAAATTACAGTCGAAATCGAGATACATAACGACATTGAGTTAGCCGGTACAGGCAACGGCATATACCTGATGGTCTGCAGTGGAGATGTCGATGGCATCGGATACTATTTCGGGCTGCAGACCGATGTGCATAACAACAACGCCAATGTCTCAAGCCGCAATACTGGCAAAGGATTGATTTTCTCTCGGTGGAAAGAGAGGAACTTGACCAACGCCAGAATTCCCGATGGCGGATTTATGGAGTCCTCAGGGCACGAGGGCAACTTCATTGGCGTCAGGCGGAACTACGACTGGGGCGCAGGCAAGTACCTGCTTCGCATCGGACAGGATGGTCCTGATGACTCAGTGGGACGATGGTATGGACTGTGGATAACGGATCTCGCCGTCAACCAGGAGAACTGGATCGGCTCGATGCGGTTTCCCTATATCAACGGAAGGGCGCTGCTCGGCCCCAGGTGCTATAACACGGTCGAGATTTACGGTCCACCTATAGCTCCAAATGACATTCCATACTGGAAGGTGACGCTGCATCCTCCGAAGGGAGACGGGAAGGAGGCTACCGTAACTGATTACGGCTTCTCCCCTTTCACAGGCGGTTACAGGAATACCCGCTTCTCGAACGAAGAGAGCGGCGCCGTCATCTATGAAGTCGGGCTCGATCACATCCCCGCCGACAGGTAAGCACTCGCCAGACCCCGTTTCCTCAAGCAACTCTTACTCAGTGGACATCAGAAATTCGAGGCAACGCGGTCACATTCAGCAGTTAAGGGATCCCGCGACACGCCAGCATGGCCCTTTTCTATTTGCGCTGAACGGAATAGACTCGCTGTCAGAGAGCTCTTCCATTCGGGAAACTGCAAATGTTACAGAGCGAGGTTAGCCAAATGGTTGGAAAATTATGGCGACGCGCAACCAACGTGTTCAAGTCAGGACAAAAAGAAACCTTCCTCGAAGCGGGCATCAACTACTTGAACGCCGGAGAGTACGGCGAGGCCCTGTCCTGCTTCGACGAGCTCATCAGAGTCGATCCCATCAACAGCGAGGCCTACCGCCTCAAGGGGAACGTTTACTGGGCGGCCGGCGATCTCGATACGGCGTTGGCTCACTATGACAAGGCCATTGAGCTGGGCATGCACGGAATCGACGTCAACTACGGCGACGCCGAGGCATACACGTCCCGTGGACTGATCTACTACAACAAGGGCGCACACGACTACGCCATCAGTGACTTCACGAGGGCCATCGACATTCTCCCAACCCAAATGCTCCACGACCGTGAGGAGAAGACGTTTGAGAGCGAGGAGGCGAGGCTGCGCTCGCAAGAATACATAAGCCACTTCTCCGCCAGAATTGCCGCCGTACACAACAACAGAGGGAATGCTTACAGAGCGGTTGGAGAATTTGACAAGGCCATAGAAGACTACGGAGCGGCAATCAGACTACGACCGGGAGTATCTGTGTACCACAGCAACAGAGGGGGCACTCACGTTTTCAAGGGCGAGTTTTCAGAGGCGATGCCAGACCTGAGAGAAGCGCTGCTCATGGACCCCCGGAACGAACAGGCTTATGTATCCAGGGGGCATGCCTTCACCGAGGGGGGAGACTATGACGAGGCCGCAGAGGACTTTCGCAAGGCGATTGAGCTGAATACGGATTACGTCACATATTATTTCAGCAACGCCTACTACGCCGGCGCGGACAGCGGCGTCCGTCCATACACTCCTTATGACATCATCAACACAATTAGGCAATTCAACATCGTGGATGGAGTGCGAGATGCGGTTGATTCCTGGAGGGCGCGGCAGGGCCTGCCGGAAGCGATGCCAAGTTCGGCCTTGGGGAAGGCGGCGCTGAAGATCGCAACAAGATATGCCGAGGAAGAAATAAAAAGCCCGGAGCAGGTCTACAGGGAATTCGATCAATATGTCTTGGAAGGCGAGGACGAGTATGCAGGCTGGTCAGGCATGGCCTTTTACAGGGAGACGTGGCCGATGCATACGCCGGATGAGGAGATAATTGAGGGAATGGCCGAAGTGCTGCGCCGTCAGTTAAGCGACCTGGCATACGAAGACTTGGGTTTCGGAATAGCGTGCGGGTATACCGACGACTCGCACTCACGCTTCGGTGTCTTCGTGGCCATCGGTTACGGAACTACGGACGGTAGTGCCTACGCTGTTAGACACATCAACAACGCTCGTGAAGCGGCAGGCGTCCCGAGGCTCAGGATAAATTATCCTCTGCGGTCGATGGCGCGAAAATACAGGCCTATGGCAGAAATTCCGGATGATGACACCCTACGCGAGGACATAACGCGATATGGTTACCTCGGTCCCGGGTGGAGAGCACGTTGGTACTTCAACGGAGCGCACAGCCCATTGCTCAGGGACGTTCTACCGGAGGCATTCGCTCTCGAAGAGACCTCACCATACACTCTTTTACTCAGGCACGACAAGACGGGCGAACTGGCGGCATCGGCTCTCCTTGCAGACCACCAGGATATCCTGTTGCGGTCTGACTGGCAGGATATCGCAGTGACCACTAGAATTTCAGGATCGCAAGGGGAAGAAAAAGTGCAGGCAGAGTTTCTCATCGCCTGGAAGATTCCTCATGACGCCGAGCGCCCATCGCACTTTCCGCCGGAGCCTGAAAACTCACGTGAAGTCCCGCTGGAGTGATCTCCGCCAACGGCGCTTGATTCCTCGTTGTGGCGCCCCAAGCGGCATCTCCGCACCTAGCATAGATACCTTTCCAACGCTAGCCTTTCCAACGCTAGATATGATACTCGAATCCTTGACAACAACCGAGTGAATTTATGGGGCATATGAAAATGCGCGCACCAACGACCGGCACGCGCATTCCTGTGGCTCTCGTGGGGCTGGGATTGGCCTTTCGGATTGGTACGTTCCTGCTGTGGCCGGTCATGTTTCTAGGAATCCTGGCGATCTGTGGATTTGTCGTCTGGGGAGCAATTGAAACAGGCAGATATTTCTTTCTCTTGTACATACTCCCGATTCCGCTCGTTGGAGGTTACATCTGCTTTCAGGCGGCGGGGCTGACGCTTAAGGGAACGGGAAGTTCCGAACTGGCGATGGTAGCTTCGAAGGCCGATTACCCCGCCCTGTGGGATATGGCCGAACAGTGCGCAGACATGGTCGGGGCCGCTCCGCCCGACAACATTCTGATCGGAATGTCCGCCAATTTCTACGTTACGGAAAATCCGGTGTCGCTATTGGGGCAGTGGCGTTCGCCTGTTGTAGAAGGACGCTCGCTCTATGTCAGTGCCCCGCTTCTCAGGGTGATGAAGCTGGACGAGACAAAAGCTGTGCTTGCGCACGAATTTGCCCACTTCACCGGACGGGACACGGTTTACAGTACGCAGATCGCGCCGGCGTACGCTTCCCTCACAAGCGGCATACACGCCATCAAGTCTCAAATCGACTGGAGCATCAATGGGATTGTGCTCGTCCTCCCGATGCTCATCACCCTCGCATATCATGGAATGTTCCGCATACTCGACAACGCAATTTCGAGAAGGCGCGAACTTCGTTGCGACGAGATAGCCTCGGAAGTCTATGGACGGGTCCACATCAGCAACGGACTGCTGAAGGTTGTGGGCTATGGAAACTTGCTTTCGGAGAACATCGACGGACAGTTCGTCTCACTCATGAGAGAAAACCGGACTTTGCACAATTACCCCGAATGGTTCAGCTATTTTGCTCGGGAAGAGTCGACTAGGTCGGTAGTGAGCAGGATACTCAGCTACGCCGCCGCCGCGAGGACCCGGGCCGCAGACTCTCATCCCGCTCTGGGAGCCCGCCTGAAGGCACTGAACGTGTCGTCCTTGCTTCGCTCACCCGACATCGACACGCACTATCCGCTGTCTCTTGAGTTCAATCTGGAGCATCTTGAGGTGGAACTGACGCGGACTTATGCCCGACAGCTTCAAAACTATGTCGAATCCGAGTTACTAGTGAACGACTCTTGCGCCGCGTGACACCTTCTTAGTGGGGATGAAATATCAGAGCCAGTGAGCCATAACTTCGACTACTGCAATCC
Source organism: Chloroflexota bacterium (assembly GCA_009840355.1). Taxonomy (NCBI): domain Bacteria; kingdom Bacillati; phylum Chloroflexota; species Chloroflexota bacterium. Next base: position 32,810 of record VXNZ01000054.1, on the reverse strand, counting down.
AGGGCACGATCACCCTGGTCGCTTGCCGCATCATGTCAAGAAGAGAGTCATAACCCGCCGGAATCTGATCTATCGCCGAAAGTCCCAGTATGGACGGTATTTATCCAGATAACGTGCAGTGAGAGATCTCAACAGTATTTCGGGAACTCGCATAAACGTTTCCAGCGCGGTAGCGGTGATGCGCCGTCCTTTGTCCCTCGAAGAAGGACGTCTATTGAACAGATTTGTCAAGTCACTTCGGTTAAGCTATACGATTCGTAGTCTGATATACTCGATGCCGTGCTATAGAGACACCTTGGTAATTATTGGGCAACAGCGTATTGGTCTCAGAACATGCCCGGGCATTAGACGTTACGTCCAGCAGTCGTTCAGTAAGAGCACTGCTGGTTACGGCCATAGTCCTACTTGCGATGGTCAGTTTGCTCGCGCTGCCGTCGCCTGCCTCCTCGCAAGGAATAGCACCAACGGCTACGATCGTCCCGGAGGAAGTCGAGCCGCCCCCTCCAACCCCCGTATCTGTCCCAGCGTCCGATGGATCGAAAGGGGACGACGGCGAAGAACAGGTTAAGGGATTGTTCTTCGATATCGAGGGTGAACCACCGCCCAGTCCCGGCGTCGAGTCCGACGTCAGCCGATTCGCGAATATCGACTTCGCGCAACTCGACCCATCATTGGCATCAGTATCGAGACCCTTGGGCACAGGGGAGGTAAGACGCCTTGCGCCCCGAACTGTAACGCTCAACCTGTTTGAGGACGCCGTATTCACGGGCAGAATCGAGCATGTGGAACCGACCGCATCGGGGTACGCATTCTGGGGTGATCTCGACGATGTGGAACTAGGCACCATGACAATGGTAGTGAATGGAGACGTAGTAGTCGGCACGGTGCGCACACCTCAGGCGGTCTATACGATCACGACTACGAGCACCGGCTCATATGTGATTCGGCAGATTGACGAATCTGACCTGCCGCCTCTGGCCGAGCCTCTTGAAGCTCCGCCCGACTCAGATGAGGGATCCCAACAGGCGCTTGACGTTTCCATCTCCGATGATGACGGTTCATTGATAGACGTAATGGTGTTCTACACACCTGCCGCCAAGATTCTGATGGGAGGTAGAGCAGGCATCGAAGCGCTGATCGACCTATACGTCGCCCAGACCAACCAGGCATACGCGAACAGCGGCGCATTCCACAGGATAAGACTGGTATTGCGGGAGGAAGTGGACTACATCGAATCCGGCGAAATACTTATTGACCTCGAGAGGCTCGAGGATGACTTGGACAGCCACATAGACCACGTTCACAGCCTGCGAGAGACTTACTCTGCCGACCTAGTTCACTTGCTCTCTGCCTGGACATGGGAATATACATTCGCCGGAATAGCATATTTTGAGGGGTCATTTGGGATCACACGAGCGGCGCCCTGGGGCGGACTGGTCTTCGCGCACGAGCTGGGGCATAACATGGGGCTCCTCCACGACCGGTATGTGTCGTTGCAGGAATCAGAAGAAACGTCTCTTGAAGGTTGGCACTACGGCTATGTGAACCAGCGTGCCTTCGAACCGGGCGCGCCGGAATCGACGCGCTGGCGCACAATCATGTCATACGATAGGCAGTGTGTAAACATTCTCGGCGAAGAAGCATACTGCCCGAGGCTTGCCTACTTCTCGAATCCAAGACTGACCTACAACGGCGATCCTGTGGGAGTTTCTGCGGATGATCCGTCCACCGGCGTTGACGGACCGGCCGACGCCGTTAGAACTCTCAACGAGAGACGCGGAATTACCGCGAACTTCCGCCGCTCCGCTTCCTCCACACCGAGGGTTGGCCTTGCACTGTCGAGTTACTGGCTGTCGGAGAACGGAGGTACCAGTACTGTTACCGCAACACTGCACAGGCCGTCGAGTGAGGACACAAAGGTGACGATATCCGCTTCATCGCACGATGCCGCTACTCTCAGTAAGAACAGGACGCTCACCATACCTGCAGGACGGACGCGGAGTCACGGCGCGGTGACGGTCACCGCGGTGGATAACGATGACCGGACCGGAAGCGTGGAGGTGATTTTATCCGCCACTGCGAACAACGCAAGCGACGAGGGGGTGATCGCGCCTCAGTCCCTTTCGCTGTACGTTATCGATGACGAGGAGGACACTGCGCCGGCTTTCGAGGCCGCAAACGTTGCCTACGCATTCATTGCTGGAGAAGAGGACAATCGCACGCTTCCCCAGGCGATCGGAGGCAACGGACCACTGACCTACTCCCTGTCTCCCGAACCCGGCAATGGCGTGGCCTTCGTTTCCGGGCCGCCGCCGCGGATCGAAGTCTCGACCGCTTCGGTTGCTGCCGAGGAAACCATATATACGCTCAAAGTTACAGACAGTGACGGCGACACGGATTCGTTGGCAGTCAGCATCACGGTTCGCAGTGCGGAATGTGCCGGCAGCACAGCGGTGTCAGGGTACACCGGAAACGGCATAGTCGACGACTGCGAAGCGCTGCTGGCATCACGGGACATCCTGCGTGGTGAGCAGTCACTCAACTGGAGCGTGAATCTTCCCATCGCCCAGTGGGAGGGGATTGAATTACACTCCGACCGGGTATATGGGATCGAATTTCGAGAAGCGGAAGTTTCCGGCAGACTTCCTTCAACGCTGGGCGAACTCACCCACCTCAGTTTTCTGATTCTGATTAGAAATCAGTTGCATGGCACGATACCACCAGAACTGGGCAAGCTCGGGAATCTGCAGTATCTCTGGCTTAGTAGCAACAGCCTGAGCGGTCATATACCACAGGAGTTGGGCAACCTAAACAATCTGAAGAGTCTGTGGCTCGGCAGCAACAGCCTGAGTGGTCCGATACCGTCGGAACTCGGCAGCCTTGCCAATCTAGGGTTCTTGGGACTCTCCTACAACCAGTTAAGCGGCTCAATGCCGCCCGATTTGGGCAAACTCACAGACCTCAGTTCTCTACTTCTGTATAGCAATCAGTTGAGAGGCCCGATACCGCCAGAACTGGGCAAGCTGGACAGTCTCGAAGATTTGTGGCTCGGCAGCAACAGCCTGAGCGGTTCAATACCGCCGGAGCTTGGAAATCTCACAAACCTTAAGGATCTGCTTCTCAATCACAATGAACTGAGCGGCACAATACCTACGGAGCTAGGGAACCTCACAAACCTCGAGCGAGTGCATATGAGGACCAACCGATTGATTGGTTGTGTCCCGGAAGGTCTGCTGGATGTGCCGGATAACGACCTCGAAGAACTCGGCACCCCATCGTGTAAGGCGCTGTTGAGCGGGCTCACCGTAAGCCCTGGCGCGCTGGTCCCTCCTTTCGACCCTGCACACACCAGCTATACGGCGGTAGTCGGCCAGTCGCGGGTTACGATCATACCTACAGGCGATGCAGGCGCCACCGTACAGATTCACGACAAGGACGGCAGCGCAATACCTGACGCGGACGCCTCGGTTGCAGGACACCAGATCGACCTTGATTCGGTCGTGACCGTCATAACCCTGCGTGTCATCCCTGAAGACGGACGCGGGGCGCAGCACTACACGATTAACATCAACCACGCGAACGCGCCCGGAGCCCCGGTTATCGAGAGCATCAGCCCGGGTGGACAGGCTCTGACAGTTGTCTGGACCGCTCCGGAGGAGACGGGCGGAACCGACATTGCCTCCTATGACATCCGTTACATAGAAAGCGATTCGGCCGACAAGTCGGACGGAAACTGGACGGTAGCTACTGAAGTATGGACCGGTGGAGCTCGAAGATACACGCTCACCGGACTCGAAGCTGACGTATCCTACGACGTACAGATGCGTGCGGTCCACGGCGCAGGATCGGGAACATGGTCTGAGACAGTGACCGGAACGCCAACTGCAGTTTCCGACACCTGCTTGGAAGTTGTCACAGAGTCTACGACCGTTTACGGTACTTGGGACAGCGAATGCGAATCCAGCGTGCGTATCGGCAGTTACGCCCGCTTTTACTCTTTCACTCTCGCTGAACCCGGAGACGTTGCAGTCACCCTCGAGTCCGAAGTGGACACTTACCTGTACATCAGGGAGGGTGAAGGGATAGACGGTCACATAGTGCATGAGGACGACGATGACGACCATTCGGATTTCACCCTCAATTCATCTACGGATTCGGGCATACTGGAGAGCCTGGACAGCGGGACATACACCATCGAGGCGACCACTTACGACGCGGGTCAGCCCGCAGCCTTTACGCTCGGCGTTGAACTCGGCACCCGGGCAGATGCTGAGTGTTCCGAGTATTCGGAATCGCCTGACCTTGCGGAGAAGGTGGCGTCTGGTGAACTATCGTCCGTATGCGAGAGGTTGCCGTCGGAGCCCTTGACCATTCCGACAATCGAAGACACGGGTGAATATGGCGGCATCCTGCGGCGTTTCTACCTTGGCCCTGCTGACGGCTGTAATTTCTTCCGGTTGTCGCGGGCTTCGCTTGTGAGATTTTCGCAGGACGGATTCTCGCTGGTCCCATCCGTCGCCAAGGACTGGAAGATGTCCGAGGACGGCAAGGAGTGGACGTTCTACTTGCGCGAAGGCATGAAGTGGTCCGACGGTGATAACTTCAACGCAGACGACTTCTTGTGGAACTATGAGAATGTGCTGCTCAACGAGGATCTGACGCAGGATATACCTGTCTTTCTTAGGATAGGGAACGAGGTCGGCAGCATCGAAAAGGTAAACGACACCACGGTGAAGTTCGTATTCCCGCAGCCTAACTTCCTGTTCCTTGAGATCGTGGCACAGGCTGATGAGGCATGCTATGGCGCATCTAGGAACGTTCCATGGGCGCCTTCCCACTATATGCAGCAGTTCCATATTGACTATAATTCCGACGTTGGGCAGGAGGCACAGGCCGCAGGATTCGGTGACTGGGTCGAGTATTATAACTACAGGACGCAGTACAACCTCAATCCAGAAAAGCCCAGTCTAGCGCCGTGGAGGTTCACGAATAAGTTAGGCGATCAGGTGGTGATGACCGAGCGCAACCCGTACTTCTGGGCAGTCGACGAGGTCGGCAACCAGCTTCCATACGTCGACGGCATTCAGCTGACATTGGTGGAGAGCATCGAAAGTGGCGTCCTGCGTGCAGCGCAGGGCGAGATCGACATGCAGGGTCGCCATATTCAAATTGACCAGTTCAATCCGCTTAAGGATGCCGAGTCTGAGGGCGGCTACAAGTTGCTGACCTGGCCTGCGTTCGGCGGCTCAGACGCGGCGTTTTTCTTCAACATGAGCATGCCGGGCCCCACGGGTGACGCCATCAGAACGAAGGAGTTCCGCCAGGCGCTCTCGCTTGCCATCGACAGGAGTGCAATCCAGGAGATTCAGTTCCTCGGCTTTGGTGAAATCAGGCAGAGTGTGCCGTCTCCTGGCCATGCACATTATCCGGGTGACGACATCGCCAATCTTCGCACCGCGTACGACATGGAAGAGGCTAATCGTCTCCTTGACAGCGTATTCCCTGACAAAGACAGCGAGGGGTGGCGTCTCAGCAGCGGTGAGAGAATCGTAATGAGCATCACAGCAACGGACTCATTCCGCGTTTGGCCGGACACGGCACAGTTGGTAGGCCGCGCGTGGGAAGAAGTCGGTGTCAAGACGGATGTGAACGTGACCACGCGAACGCAGCATTTCACGCGCTGGCAGACGAACGAGTGGGCTGTCATGGTATGGAACGAAGATACGACCGGATTTACCTTCAGCTCGGTTGGCAAGCGTGCCCCAGCAGGAATCGGTTCCTTCCATGGTCCGGGCTGCGCCCAGTGGCTCGTCAATCCAGAAGCCGAATATGCCTTCCCCTGCGCACAGGAGTCTCTGGACCTGCTGGAGATGCACGGCCGCGGTCCCGGCCTGCAGGAGACGGAGCGCAACGCTCTCGGCAGGGAAATCTACAAATTCATCGTGGAGAACCAGTACAACATCGGCATAGTCGGCCTCTCACCGATGGTGCAGGGCATGATCGTCAAGAAGAACGAGCTGAGAAACGTGCCTGATATTGCGGCCAACGATTGGCCACTTAGAACACCAAACACCGGATTCCCGGAACAGTGGTACTTCGCACCTGAGATCGAGCCGGTGGTTGCCGTTCCAGGCGCGCTGTCCGCAGGACCCAGCCATGCCTGCTCACTCAACCAGAATGGCGAAATCTCCTGTCAGGGAGTGGACGACTCTGCGCAGGTGTCAGGGAGCCCAACTGCCGGCGGCTTCACGGTCATCAGCGTGGGCGCAAGGCACTCCTGCGCCATTGACGAAGAAGGAGCCATCCAATGTTGGGGCTCAGACGAACACGGGCAAGTATCGGGCCGACCCGAATCGGGTGAGTTCATAGCTGTTGGCACGGGTACGTCGCATACCTGCGCCATAGACATAAGTGGCTCAGTACACTGCTGGGGCTCCGGTGAATACGGGCAGACGTCTCCTCCATTCGAAGGGGAGTTCGTTGCCATCGGCGCAGGGGATCGTTACACTTGCGGCCTCCGATCGGACGGCACGTTGGAGTGCTGGGGAGACTTTGACAGTGTCGACAGCAGTTCACCTTGAATGGATGACGGACTTGGGACACATGCAAGATTTTACTCTCATCTATTGCGGCGTGACTTGCAAGTCAGCCTTTGCTACCGAGTCGAGAGACCTCAGATGGCGACAGGCGCAATCAGAAATACCACACGTGATTGAATCGCGGACTGCTGGACGATGATTCAAGGAGACAAAGCTATGACAATGAGCCTGGTCAACTGGAACGTGCAGTGGGCAACTCCCAGATCACGACGAACCCCTGAAATCCGCAAACAGATCGACCTCCATAGCCCTGACGTTATCTGTTTGACTGAGACCTCCGAGGATCTGCTGGCACCAGACGGGCATGTAATCTCCTCGCAGCCCGATTATGGATACCCACTCACGAAGAACAGGCGAAAGGTCATACTCTGGTCCCGGTATCCCTGGGAGCACGTTGATGATCTGGGGGACGGGGACATGCCTCCTGGCCGCTACGTGTCCGGAGTAACGCGGACTCCGGTTGGCGAGGTGACAGTGATCGGAACCTGCATTCCCTGGAGCGGGTCCAGAACCGAGGATTACCGAAAGTCAGAACGGAAGAAGCGTTGGGAGGATCACGCACGTTATCTAAAAGGGCTTACCAATCTGCTAGAAGGCGTGCAAGATCGACCATTGATCGTAACGGGTGACTTCAACCAGAGGATAGGCCAAGGGAGATCTGTGCCGCACCAACTGCGAACAGCATTGAAAGGAGCAATGCCCAAGCACTTGACCATTGCCACCTCCGTGCTTGGGCACAGGGGTCGCCGCTGTATCGATCACATGGCATTGAGCGACGAGTTCGCAGCCGAATCCCTAAGCGTTATCAGCAACATAGCTGGCAGTAGCAAGCTGTCGGACCATTGCGGCGTTGCTGCCGTCATATCTGTCCAGAGCTAGAATCTCTGAGCAATTAGGATGGATAGAACCGCTAAGCAACGACACTCGCCGGCTCAGGGCCTAGGAGAACTGGCTGCAACAATTTACCCACAACCCTTGCGGCGTGACTTTCATGTCGGCATCTACTCGGCCATTACCATTGCCTGCCACTGGATCGAACAACCGAGTAAATGCCGCACATGGCTGACCACCGACGTAGTGGCGGGCAACCTTCACGTACAGGTTGAGGCCTTGGAGTTGAAACCGGATACTCTTGAAGGGAGAACCCAGTTCCTCTATACTGTGAATCACAGTTTCTGTGAGGGTAACGCAATGAAGAACATCACAGTGTCCGTTGACGAGGAGACCCATCGGATGGCGCGCATCCGTGCGGCGGAGTTGGACACGTCGGTTTCGGCGTTGGTAAGGGAGTTCCTGCGGAGCCTCGCAAGAAACAGGCCTGTCGTCAGCATTTCCACCGTTCCGAATCAAGAACAAATACCCATCGTGCTTCGTCCGCGCGACTTGGACGAAGTGCTTGCAGACTTCGATGCCCGCGGTGTGGGAGTGTCGGAAAGGTTGACTCGCGATGAGCTGTACGCCGAAGTGATCGAGAGGACCAATGCGACTCACTGACACCAACGTGCTGCTCTACGCCGTCAGCCCATTGCCGGAAGAGGCCCACAAACGCCGGCGCGCCCGCGATCTGTTGAAACGATCTGATTTAGCGGTCTCAGTGCAAGTATTTCAGGAGTTCTACTACCAGGCAACACGCCGCACACGCTTGGGCCGTTTGACCCACGATGATGCGTTGGCTTTTCTGGGAACTCTCCTGAAATTCCCTGTCCAAGATGTCACACTTGATGTGTTCCGTGACGCCGTTGCAATCAGTAGGCGCTATCAGCTGTCCTATTGGGACAGCGCGATTCTTGCGGCAGCTCGTGCCCTGGGGTGCGATGCGGTCTATTCCGAAGACCTGAGCGCGCAGCAAGACTACGATGGCCTGCAGGTGATAAATCCATTCCGAGAGGAAATGGAAGTCCGATAACGACCGACATGACGGATGGGGTCGGAAAGGCTGCTGGTCTGCGCGGCCTTGATTGCACCGGAGGGGTCGTCACCGACCAACGCACAGGGATGACAGGCTGCAACAATTTATCCACTTTTGTTGCATTCGACCAACCTTTCCCTACCTGAGCGCTCTCCTTAAACCTGACAACTTCCTCCGGATATGCAACAATGACTCGGAGACGGTGTTGCACGGCGTCGAGACCTAAAGCGAAGGCATTAACTTAATGACTTGCTGGCATTGCGGAGTATCTCTTGGTCCAACAGCACAGACTTGCTATTCCTGTTCCAGACCAGCCACAAAACCACCTTTCTGTAAGAAATGCGAGAGCCGGCCTGCGCGTATCGGAGGCACTGGCGCTTGAGATCGCGGACCTGTCGCTCGATGCCGAACTGCCGACGATTCGTGTAAGACAGGGCAAGGGCAGGAAATCAAGGATTGTGCCTGTGCATCCGGAGCTTGGTGCTGCATTCTCCGTCGCGCTGTCCTACGGCAATGTCTCCGAGGGTCGCCTCATTGACGTTCACCGGAGCACGGCCTGGCGCTGGGTGCAGCGGGCGCACGCGAGAGCCGAGCAGCTCGGGGCGGTTCCACCGGGCCGCCATCTCGGAAACCATACGCTGCGACACAGCTACGCACGGCATCTTCTGATGAACGGCATCCCCATCAACTACCTGTCGCGCTGGCTGGGGCACTCATCGATACAGACGACACTGATCTACCTAGAGCTTGTGCCGGATCCGACGGGGAGCCTGGCGATGGTGCCGTGAATTGGTGAAGACTGGATTGGCGGGTCAACTCGCCTCGTGAATGGGAAGTCCTACGGCTTCCATTTCACTCTTCAACTTACTCTTCCAACCATCGAAATCATCTAATGGTACGTACACAACCCCGTAAAAATCCGAAGGAATTTCGACATCCCCTTTGACAAGCGGGCAGACATTTCCCCTACCTAGCTTACCGATGAAGTAACCGAGCTCAAATATGACATTCTGGCGAGCGCGGGGTGATGATTCGTCCACTTCAATAGCTAATGCTCCTACATCATCTGGTGTCATCAGAACAATCGCATAGCGTACATTGTGTTCAGCTGCAGCTTGTTCAAACTTCTCCACAACGGTACGTCCCAGGTTGGGTATTTCATCCAGAATAACTGCGTGAAGACCTAGATGTTCCACAAATCTAGCAACCGTTTCTCGAACACCTCTATCTCTACCATGAACAATAAAAACATTTCTCGCAGACACAACAGAGGTTGGAGCGGCATTATTGTCTGAAACAATCGCAGCCGGCTCATCTAATAGACTTACACGCTCTTTAATAGAAACAAGAGTAGCAACTTGCCTACGTAAAAAGCGTCGAAAAAACCCGCCATAGTAATCTGTTACTGAACCTATGTGTGGCTTAGCACGTTCATGTAGGAATTCGCTGTAATACTGGCCCTCATCGAAGGTTGCAGCGAATAAGGTCTGAATATACTTCATCCATATTTCGTGCTCTTCGCGAATTGACATCCCTAAGTCGTGTTTAGGATGACCTTCCGTAATCGATCTGATGAAGCCCTTTTCAGGTGGCAAAGTTTTCAAAGCTTCCACACCTTCATCCAAGCGCTTCAGGAGAGCTCTCCCTCTTGTAATTTGGTCGCCCAGCCGTTGCTTTGCCTCCTCTCTCGATACAAGCAGGCTTGGAAGGTTAGAATCGTCTCGACTGATAGTCCGTCTATTAGCCATTTCACTTCCTCACCCACAGTTACCGTTCAGTCTTAGCCATGTAGGGAATTCTCTTCACTCAACTCACCAACAATATCCTTAATCCGGGAGAGGCTGACCGAAGCATAGTCGGTGGCCTCATAGCGCTGTATCTGCTGCTCCTTCAGCCCGATCCGCTCAGCCAGGTCCCTCTGACTCATTCCCCGCGCGATCCGAGCCTTGATGAGCATCGCCGGCAGGCCGGACACGACTCCAAGCTGGTCCAACTCGAAATCACCAGCCTTCAGGGCCTCATACTCCCGAAGCTCAGACCTGAGATCTGAAAGCTGGCTGCGTATTGCGTCCTCACGCGCCTTGGCGATTAGTGGATGTATATCCTCTTCCTCTTCGTTGCTCTGCAGAAGCACTTCCAGCGATCGCTCGAAGCGTCTCACCTGGACCCTGGTGATACGGTATTGTCTCTCGTTCTTGATCATGTCAGTTCCTCCAGATCGATGACGACAATTCCCTCGGTTCTCCGGTATCCCCGTCCGTCTGGAAGAATTCCAGAAAAGACAGACCTTCTGCGTTTGCAACAACGGAGGCGAGGAACAGCCCCCCAGATACTTCGCTTTCTGTGTCGCCCTTCCCAGGTCGAAGGTTAGCAGAACCGGGTCCAGCAGATAGGGATCGACTCCGGCCTCTTCCCAACATGCGTCGTAGTCGTTCGGGTGCTCCTTGTCTGTGCCGAAACTCCCGTCTATGTAAGCTGTCTGGCAGCCGGCGTCTCTCAAGTTCTCAAGAGCCATTCTGAGTCCGGCCAGAAGACTTCTTCACCAAGGATTTCGCCCGTATCTTTGGGCAAATTCATCCCAGTTGGCCCGATGAATGCCCGGGGGCAGTAGACTGGCCTGGTTGAAATCAGGAAGCATAACACAACGATAACGTTGGGTAGGAGGCACTGTCAAGTTGGAGGGGACTGACTACTACAAGCGTGTTTCGCGGCGCACTTGACGAGGAAGGACTCAGTGATTAGCATTTCCTGCATTTCACACAACTTATCGAGGAAATTAACGAGGATCTTGAATGCCTACTTATCCACATATTGAGCGGTACAGGCAGGACCTAGAACGACTGATCCGCTTTGGTGGCTCAAGGAACGAGCTCAGCGTTCGCCGTGCGTTCGAAAACTGCCTAAATTCATACTGTCGCGAACATAGGGAGGATTTCGAGCTGGTTGCGGAGCGCCCGACAGTCAGAGGCGTGATACCAGACGGAACAGTACGAGACGTTCTGCTAATGGCGCGGGGGTACTGGGAGGCGAAGGATACGCACGACGACCTTGATGCCGAGATTCAGGCGAAGTTCAACCGGGGGTATCCGACCGACAACATCATCTTCGAGGACTCGGAAACGGCGGTGCTGGTGCAGAACGGCGAAACCGCGATGCGCGTGGATATGACGCGCACGGGGGAGCTGCACCGGCTGATACAGCGGTTCCTGGACTATGAGCTGCCGGAAATCGAGGACTTTCGAAGGGCACAATCACAGTTCAAGGACGACCTGCCGAGCGTACTGGACCGCCTGCGGGCGACTATCGAGGAGGCGGAGCGGCACAACGCGGAGTACCGGAGGGCGGCGGCGGAGTTCCTCGACCTTTGCCACCAGAGCATCGGGCCGGATGTGTCGGAACTGGATGTGCGGGAGATGCTGTTGCAGCACATTCTGACTAAGGATATTTTCCTGAATATCTTCCGTGAGACGCAGTTTCATAGTGAAAACAATATCGCACGACAACTCGATAATTTGGAGCAGACTTTCTTTATCGGTGGTGTCAAGAAGGAGGCGATGGACAGGCTTCTTCGATACTACAACGCTATAAGCGTCGCGGCGCTACAGATCGCCGACTACGCCGAAAAGCAGAGCTTCCTCAAAGCGATATACGAGGACTTCTACAAGGCGTACAATCCCGCCGCCGCCGACAGGCTGGGCGTCGTCTATACGCCGAACGAGGTTGTGGACTTCATCATCCGGGGCGCCGACTACCTGCTGGGTAAGCACTTCGGGCGCAGCCTCGCCGACGAGAACGTGCAGATTCTCGATCCCGCCACCGGAACAGGCACGTTCATCACGAACCTCATCGAATACCTGCCGGCCGACAGGCTGGAGCGCAAGTACCTGAACGAGATGCACGCGAACGAGGTGGCAATACTGCCGTACTACATCGCCAACCTGAACATCGAATACACCTACCGTGAGAAGACCGGGCGCTACCTGGAATTCCCGAACCTGGTGTTCGTGGACACGCTGGACAACATGGACTGGCAGGGGGCGACGGGCGGCGCGGTGCAGCGGCAGGGCGCGTTCGAGCTGGGCGGGATGTCCACCGAGAACTGGATGCGCGTGAACTTGCAGAACGAGAAGACGATAAGCGTGATTTTGGGGAATCCGCCGTATAACGACCGCGCAGAGCTTTGGGGCGACGGAGGCGCGAACCGCAAGTATCCAGAAATCGACCGTCGCATCAGGGACACATATATCAACGAAAGTACGGCGCAGAGAACCCATCAATACGATATGTACAAGAGGTTCATACGCTGGGCAAGCGACAGGCTTGCGAACGATGGCATGATCACGTTCATCACAAATCGAGCGTATCTTGACACGCGGCAGGATGACGGCTTCCGCAAGGTAGCTGGGCAAGAGTTCAGTGACATTTACATTCTTGACCTCGGTTCGGATGTGCGCCGCAATCCCAAGATTTCAGGGACGACGCATAATGTGTTCGGCATACAGACGGGCGTCGCCATAGGTTTCTTCGTTCGTGAAAAGGCAAATATAGGCGAGTGCGGCATACACTACGCCAGGCGTGAGGACGCTGAGATTGCACTTGACAAACTAGCCTACTTGAGCAAGGCAGAATTGGCTGACATTGAATTCCAAGAGATAATCCCTGACAAGCTTGATAACTGGCTCAATCAGTCCAATCCTGAATTTGAAAGGCTCATTCCTATCGCAGATAGACAGACGAAATTCACTAAGTCAGCCGATGAAGAAAGTGCCATTTTCAAGTTGTTCTCCAATGGTGTTATGACTAGCCGCGACGAGTGGGTATTTGATTTCGACATCCACAGCCTTCGATATAAGGCGCTCTTCTTTGCCGATACTTACAATAATCTATTAGACAGAAATGACATTTCCTTTCCATCAACGATCAAGTGGAGTCGTGATTTGCGGAATGAATTTCGCCGAGGACGGCGGATAATGTACAGTGAGGCGGACCGCATCCAATCTCTGTATCGACCGTTCACGATAAAGCATCATTTTGCAAACTTCACGATGAACGATGTGCTGACGAGAAACCATTACGAGATGTTTGGACAGAAGCTGGACCATAAAAACAAACTTATTTGCTTCAAAGGTCCTTCTTCCGACCATTTTTCAGTTCTAGCGGCTAACAGAATCCCCGAGCTTAAATTTGCAGGTACGAACAACGGGAACACACAGTGCCTGCCGCTCTACCGCTACACGGAGGACGGGGAGCGGGTGAGCAACATCACGGAGTGGGGGCTGCGGCGGATCAACGCGCACTACCGCAAGGAGTTCGGAGAGCATTTCGAGGAGGTCGCGGGAGGGCCGAGTATCACGGCGGAGGATGTGTTCGCGTACACGTACGCGGTGCTGCACGATCCGGCGTACCGGCACGAGTATGCGGTTGACCTGCTGCGGGAGTTTCCGCGGCTGCCGCTGTATCACGACTGGGCGGCGTGGGTGAAGATGGGGCGGGAGCTGCTGGAGTTGCATATCGGGTTTGAGGATGTGGAGCCGTATGCGCTAGAGAGGGTGGATAAGGCAGGGGATTCCACAGGTTCTGCACCGAAGGTGATGCTGCGGGCAAATGCTCGGGACAAGGAGCGGGGGGAGATTCAGATCGACAGCGAGACGGTGCTGCGGGGTGTTCCGGCGGATGCGTGGCAGTACAGGCTGGGGAACCGGTCGGCGCTGGAGTGGGTGCTGGACCAGTATAAGGAGAAGAAGCCGCGGGATCCGACTATCGCTGCGAAATTCAACACTTACAGGTTCGCGAACTACAAGGAGCATGTGATTGACTTGCTACGGCGAGTTTGCACCGTGAGCGTGCGGACGATGGAGGTGGTGGATCGGATGAGACCTGCCCGAGAGACACCTCAAAAGGTAAGCCGTGATCCCGAGGAGATGACCGCAGATCAGTACTTCCCTTTGACTAGCTCAAGGTATCCTAATCCCTTGATGTGATTTGATGGTTTGGATTAGCAAATGAGCGGTTAACCGCCTCTGATCGGCCGAGTAGAGGCAGCTAGTGCACGCATCAATTGTGGGAGTCAGGCTGTCGTGTAGCATACGCGCAGCGTGGGTTTTGTAACGTATGATAGCGGTTAATGAATGGAAGACATTAGGTTCACCAGACGGTCGTTTCACCAGTCACCAGTCCACAAATACCGCGTAAACGGAAATGGGGGACAACTCCCCAGCGATCGTTGCCACAATTGTAACTGTGTAGACTCCAGACCCGTAGTCTGCCATTACATTTCCGATGTCTGCTCGCATTGAGAATTCTCCGAAGTTGGTTATGCTCCACTCTTCCGCAAGCATAAACGATACATATACCTCACGTTCGGAAATTTCATCAGGTTGACCTAGGCCAAATCTGCTCTCAGACCCGTCGCTCCTGGAGTAGCTATCTGCGAGATCCATCTTGTAAGGGTCTCTGCACTCTTCATGTGGAATCGGGCTGTCTTCCAGAGAAGCCAGCATCTCATAAATTTCAACACGAACATCAGGGTCGTCAAGGTCATATTCATCGAAGGGATTCTTGAGAACAATAGCGACGGGCAAGCCTGGATTGTAGCACTGTGTTTGTTCAAGCTGCTCAATCGTGAGTTCTCTAACTGGCGGATCGTATTCAATCATCACGCCAACATCTTCATCCATTTGAGCGCCTTCCTTAACGTGCCCAGACATTGAGAGAATTCCGCCATCCAGAGAAGGAAGCTCGTCAAACTCGATGTATTCTCCCTCGAAATGCTGAACTACCCAGATGCCCCTATTTGTTGCGATTCCAATGCTGACCTTACGATAAAGAGGGTCCAGCATCGTTTCACGATGTCCTTCGCTATCCATGAAACCCAGCACGTATGCTTCGAGTGTGGCTTCAACATCTTCATAGGGGTCAAAGGGGCCGCAGTCGTAAAATCCACCGACGTTCTCCGCATTGTACTGATAGCCACCCTCCAAGCTGTAACGCATATATGGCTTCAAGCCATCCGTGTCCCAGTGCGATACGAAACAATCGTCCCGCATCGCTTCTGCGTGAAGCTGGGCGGCTTCATTGTGACCCAGCCTCAAAGGAGACACTGCGGCCAGCCTGCGCTGCTCGTTAATCATCTCAAGCATCGCCACTTTCTCCGCATGGTATCTATCACTGGGGCTCGGCTCGGCTTCTTCGGTCAGGCGGTACTGCTCTCTTTCCGGGTCATCAACGTCAAATTGCCAGACCAGAAAACCAATGAACAAAGCTGGTGCAGAAAGCCCGATAAGCCAATGGGCAGCAAAGTTGTTACCGTCAGAAGCATCACACCGATAGCATTTGTTGAACGCTAGAAAGAAAAGCGAAATCGGCAGAATTCCGCAGAGGATTGCCCACAACCAAACTCGCCGGCCTTTATGGGAAGCGGCTAGAGCGCCGAATAGTGCTCCCACCAGAAGCGGCACGATAGTGCCGAGGAGTGTGGCACTGAGGCCGCTGGAAATGCCTGATGAAAAAGTATCCACAAAAGCAAAGACGACACCTATGCCCAGAAGGAATATCAATCCGAGGGCTACGGCCGTCAGGCTCCACTCCGCCACCTTTTTGAATAACTGCCAGGCCCTAATCAGACTGCTGCCAAATCCTCCAATCCCCGACGGACCGTCGGGTGCAGCAGACGCAATCCTTCAGAATGGCAGCCAGTCATAGACGATCAGAAACAGGTTCAATACGTTCAGGTACAGCCCAATCGCGGCCTGCACGGCAACCTTGTCCGCGCTGGCCGCATCGCCTTCAAGTGCGGCCTCCTGGGCACGAATCTTCATGCGCCTCGTCTCCCAAACAGTCAGGCCGAGAAACACGGGGAACAGGATGATGCTGATAATGATCTGCACAGAGCCGGACTGGAATATGAACAGGTCAAGCAACAAGACGACCACCGCCCCGAAAAGCGTGAAGAAGAGCATCGAACCCATTCCGGAGAGGTCTCTCTTCGTTCGCAGACCAATAGCTGCCATTAGAACGAAGAGTGCAGCGACCAGTATGAACGCTATCGCCATCGACTCGCCGGTTGCCAGTTCCAGGATCGGAGAAATGAAGAAGCCTTCAAGGGCAGCGAAGCCGAGGTAGAGGGCAGTCGCCAGGCCCAGCATCCCTTTGTTGGCGACAATATGGGATGCTATCAGTACCCCAAGGGTAGCTCCGACGTATAGCAGGACTCCTACCCAGCCATTTCCAAAGATATGTTTGCCGAGAATGAACGCGTCGCCAACCCAGATCGCAACGGCTGTAACCACAACGCCAAGCGCCACAAGCCCGAACATTCTAAACAGGGCTTCGGTGTAGATCGTGTCTGCGCGGTCTGGTTGTTCGACTAGGGCTTTCCTGTACGTGGTCATATCCGTTCCCTGAATTTACCCACGAGAATTTATTCTAGCTGAATCAGGATGTCGCGGGCCGGGCCATCGGCCCAGTCAGGCCACTCATCTTCGGTCCGTAGGTCTTCAATGGACTCCTTGTATTGCTGAGCTTCATCCTCTGTCCCGTAATCATCTATGGGAATCCAGCGTCCGAAGAAAAGTTGTGGGTAGTACAGTCCACACTCGTTAGTGTCAGGGTCAATGACGTAGAAAAAGGCGTCCTCTATACCCCACCATTCCAACACCTCTGAAGGCGTGTCCTTCGACGGGAAGTTCTCAGTGCCTTGATATCTGCCGTAATACCCCTCATCCCTACTCTCGTATATTCTCCTTACAAGCGCAGCAGGAGATTCCTGTATCTGAAGCAGATCCGCACCGTCAATATCCATCCAATTCATGACGCGGATGTGCTGATTGACGATGACTGGGGATACATCGACATCGTACTTCTCACTGGCGATTTCGGCCCATTCCTTTATCTTCTGTTCGTAGTTTCGCGCCCGACGCACTATGCCATAGATGCACTCGTCACGAAACTGGTCATTCCGTTTATGCGCGTTCTGCTCCGTTAGGGGTTCGGACCAGTAGTCCATGCACCACTCCGTCTCGCCCTCTCTTGGCTCAAAAAGCGAATATCTGCCGTAGGGATTGCTGACCATATTTCCCCACAGAATCCTGTCGAGGTCACTCATCGTCTTAGGGTTAAGCCTATCGAATCGAGAGAATTCGATTGGTTCTAGGTTCTGCATGGCCCAGTGCTTGCAACGCTGGATGTTCTCAGCCGTTTTAGCCCTAAATTCTTCTGGGGAGATTGGAGTTGCGGTTGATGCGGGCGACCTAGTGGCCGTTGGTTGTGGTGTGTACGACGGCAGCACGGCAAACGGAGTCACTACCGAAAGTGGTGCATTCGCCGGAGCGGGAGTCGAAGCTGGCTTAGGAGTGCTCGGCTTGGCGCCAGATTCTTCAGCTTCCCTTGGCTGTTCAGGGATAGCCGGTAACATCGGTGTCGCCACGGGTGCGCTTTCATCCTGGACCCGCGCCAGTTCATCACAGGCTAGAAGCTGGCTGATGAACACCACGGCTATCAGCATTATCACAACCTTCATTTCTCTGACTTTCGCCTCCGCCACTCTTACATCTGCGAAAAGTTCGTCGGCGTATTGTACATCAAACATCCGTCGTCTATGTAAAAGGTTTGAGGTGGTCAACGACAATTATTCTGGCCGCTGTTACACGTCAATCATTTTTGCCGGTTGCGTCAATGGATTTTGCCGCTTTCACTCCTTGTCTGACTGCTGATTTCACGCGATGTTGACGCGACGATTCGCATTTGACGCGTCAATTAGATTTGCCGGTCTGTCCCGTTCTCCGCCTGCCGACTCTGCGCCGCGTCGGTCCTGTAGCTCGGCAGGTCGAACTCCAGGATGACCGAGTGATGCACGATCCTGTCTATCGCAGCCGCAGTCGCCATCGGATTGGCGAAGATCTTCTCCCACTCTGAGAAGACCAGGTTGGATGTGATGTCGAGCGAGCGACGCTCGTAGCGCTCGGCTATCAGCGTGAACAGCACCTCGGACTCCTCGGCCCCCTGCGGCAGGTAGCCCCGATTGTCCACCAACCGAGCATGCGGAGAATCGCCGTGATTGCCTCGCCTCAGGATGTCTGGAACCCAATTCATAGAGCCTTTTGTCAGGTTACGCGCATCCGTGCAATTCCTAATAAGCTACAGATAAATCCCGAAGTTCACAGGAGGCAGCGACAATTGACAGCGATAACTTCAGTTACCGTGCAGCAACGTCACTTCGTAAGTGAGCGGGTCGGCGACTGAAACAAGGATACTCAGCTGTCTGGCGTACCTTGTCTCAAGGGATACTCCGACACTTTCCTCCCATCCGTCCAGTGCGAGAATCCGTAGCTCGTCACAGCGCGCCAGCATCTGGAGCCCAAGGGCGTACCAGGCGCTGTTGGATATGGCATTCTCATCGAGAGAAGCGCCCAACGACAGTGGCGAGAAAACGAGCACGCGCTGACGGATCAGATATCCGCAATAGTTGTTGACACTCTCAAATCGCTCTTGCCTTATCGAGGGCTCCGGATGTCCCAACGGTGCAGCAAGGTAGATAAGGGGACCGTCGAATCTCCTGAATTCGTCCAAGGCGTCAGCCGGCAGGAATCCGGACAGCGGAACTGTGGTCATCGTAAATCCTCTCCGACAGAGATGTCGTCGTCCCTGCTCTTGGGTTCAATTTGTCTCACGCACAAGGGACGCTCCAAGTGTCATCATGGGCAGTATACCGTGAAGGGGTAGTAGCACCGGCTAGGTCTAACTCTCGTCGTATGAAGGCTTCAATCGATGCCGCTCACTCCCATTTAGTCCCGAGCTGCGCCATCTGATAATGTGACGCCCACTCAGACGGACTTACCCACAGCATACCAGCGGACAGGAGGCACGGACATGCCTATCGAAAGGCTATCGTCATCGCTCTGATCATGTCCCCATGACCGACTCCCAAAACTTCAGTTTTGGCGGCGCTGAAAGCTCTGCTGAAGGTCCGCTGTGGTAGGCTGGCCCGGACGACGATTACGGCGGGCACCTGCTTTTCAGTGACATCCATAACGACCGGCGCATGCGCTTCACGATGGATGGCGGATTGGCTGAGGACGGACATGAATACCTGGGTTTTCTTACCGTCGAGGCGCAGCCCGTGAACCGCCACAACGGGCTGACCAGAGACCTGCAGGGACGACTTATCGCTGCCGAGCACGATGGGCGTCGCATCAGCCGCATGGAGACGACGGCTCAACCACAGTCAACGCCAACTGGATCGAATGTCCCCAGATCAACCGCCCGAACGACGTAGTGTTAAAGTCAGACGGCAGCATCTACTCCACCGATCCTTGGACATTCCGTCGCCCCCGGGAGCAATGGGAGCAGAGCATCTCCGGCGTCTTCCGCATATCCGCTGACCTGGGCACCCTTGACCTGGCATCCGACCAACTGTTTGCTGAAATGCGACCTGATGATAGAGAGGGCATCCCGGACGGCATGACAGTGGACTCTGAAGGCAATGTCTATTGCGGTAGTTCCGGTGGCATCCACATCCTCAATCCCGGCGTCCCGGTGCCGGTGTCAGGCGCGAAGTGATGGAAAGTATCATGGTCTCGAATAGCGCTTATTTCTAGTTAAGGGTCGCTGCCCAATTGAAGAGGCTGGTAACAGGAAGTGAGCGAGTTGGACGAAGCCTCACTTCCTGTCCCTACCACCTCCTCATGTAGAGAGTAGGTGTAGGGTAGTAGAGTTAGTCGCTCGTAGCATGTAGAGACTCGCAAATACAATACGAATTCGCCCGATTACGTATCGTCTAAAGGTAATTTCTGTATCGTCAAATGGCTCTGAGCGTATCGTCAGATGGTATTGACCGTTTCATCAGATGGCAGTTTCTGTATCGTCAAGCGGAGCTAACCGTATCCTCAAACGGCATTCGTCGTATCATCAGGCGGTAGTGGCTTGTATCGTCAGATGGTAGCCTGTGTATCTTCAAATGGCAGTACTTATTCGAGATCTGCAGGCGGTAGAATACGGCGTGCATCTATACGCAGTTCACCGTAATCCTCAAGGTTCTCCAAGGCGTTCCACGCCCGGCGTACTAAGAGCCGCTTGTTACTGTGTCTGCTACTTGGAAAAGTCAAAGCTATCGCATCGTCGTCGGTCAAAGGCTCGTAGGCCTCTATCCCAGTTTTTCGCACCCATCGCCCGCCCTTCACTGGTGCGTGGGTTCTCCCGGGCTCGTGCCACAAGAACGACAAGCCCAATAGCGCTCTGTAAGCTGGAGCACTCTCGGCTCCCCATTGATCGAGCCGATGTGGCAATTGGACGCCGCCTTCAACTTCTGGTGGGATATCCAGTACGACCCCAATTGGCATATCAAGGTCGATTCGGCCGAAGTTCTCATTGATGCGTAGCAGGTGGTGATAGTATCCGTAGCCGGTCTTCGGGTCGAGCACCGGTATTCTGGCTTCCTGGTTAATGACCCGGATCGCCTCGCGTATTCTCGGCCAAATCTCCCCTACCGAACGCTGGCGGCGCAGCCTGCCGTCGAGATACTCAGGCGGATATAGTGCACCTCTCAGGTCGCGAAGAGTGATTGCATATGTTACAAAGCGTTCGCCGTGCCGAACGACAGCTGACGGTGCGGCGGCAAGCTTGACGAGCATTCGAGCGGGAATCGGTGCGGCTCCTCGTCCACCTCGAGCTTCACCGGCCGTCACTCCGAGATCGTAGAGGTTAACGGGTAGGACTGGAATCCGGCCATTTGCTCGCCCATCCTCGAATCCAGGAAGCGAAACTTGGGTTCCGTCATTGTCGGTACCGAAATGGGCTGGAGCCAGGTAGAGTCTGTCGGCCTTAGCGTTTCCACTGTCGCGCATGGCAATACGAGGAGCGATCGTATCACTTCTGAGGTGCCCATTCGCGTCTCGCACGGCTTTGACTTCCAACGGCCCAGACTGCCAAGCAGAGATCAAGGGAGCCAAGGGGTGTTTCATCTCGGGTTCGGCCTTAGCAGCTTCCTCCCAGTGCATATGGGCAAGCTCGGCGAAACTGCTTACCTCAAAGCTCTTATCCGTCGCCTTTTCGACAATAGCCCAGCGTCGAAAGAATTCCTCTCGTGCCTCCGTGCCCCAGGCGGTTGTAGAGATCAGATCATCGAGTTGCCGAAATCTTGGACGCTTCCCAAGCGGGCATTCACCGTCGTTACCGTCATCTCGCCAGACGGCATCGGTGAGTAATACAAGAGATTCCTGGCTGGTTCTTGTCATTCTCGTCTTCCTACAAGGCCTGAAGTTGATTCGCAACCATCGCTTAGAGTGCATCCTTGAACATGTCATCGGCATCGTCGTTATGCCGTGAAGGGCGAGCCACTTCGTCGCCGTAGTCGGGAACTCGTCCGTTACTCTCGAACCAGACGCCATTGCGATTGGTGAGCCAGACTGAACCCGTGTTCCGACTGTAATTTTGCTTTGCGTTCACTAGGCGATAAGCATATGCTGGCTCGCAATTGCAGTTTTTAGGGGATCCGCAGTCGCCCTGACAATCTCTCCTGACCCTCTCAATCGTCCACATCGCCCTGACGCCGCCCAAAATTCCGGTTGAACCCGAGTAGGCCACGCCGGGTGTTTTGGGTGGATGGGCTATGAGGAGCACGGCGCAGTCGTTGGCATCGGCCCAGGCGGCCCAGTCCGCAAAGAACGCCCCGACCTGAGCCCTGTCAATTTCACTGGCGCCGTTGGCGACTCCAAGTGTGTCAATTACCAGAAGCCTTGCTTTGTGCTGTTCAGCCGCATGGCGCAGCATCTTTCCTGCCGGAGTCAAACCCGGCACGGCATTGTGCTGGCCCGAGGCCCATAGGTGCCCCCTTGAGCGCATGTCCGCAATCTTGAAGTTCTGACCGTCGCCCGTCTTTCCGGATTGCTCAAGCCAGTATAGTCGGCCCCTGATCTGTTCCGGGCTATCCTCCCACGTAGCGTACACTATGGTGCCGGGCCCAAGGGGTTCGA
Source organism: Chloroflexota bacterium (assembly GCA_009840355.1). Taxonomy (NCBI): domain Bacteria; kingdom Bacillati; phylum Chloroflexota; species Chloroflexota bacterium. Next base: position 10,335 of record VXNZ01000054.1, on the reverse strand, counting down.
AACCCATACCGTAGTCTGCCCCGTTCGGTGGCATCAATCCGGTCTCGCCCAGCCACTGGCCATTGCCGCTCAAACTCCATGCGAGTTGGAGAGCGAGGCGAGACTTTCCAACCCCTCCGTCTCCCGTCAGCATTGAGACGCAGTCACGTGGTAGCCAGTTCTCAACCAACCAGCCCTGCCAGTATTGCTCCGGTAGTCCGTCGACGAGCTCAAGCGGCTCGGCACGTTGCATTTGTTCCAGAGCGAATCGAACAGCATCGAAGTCCGCTTGCAACGGCTCCTGTCCGGTAAGAATAGCCTCGTTGATTCTTGCAGCAGCAGTTCTGCCGGACTCGACCGCCGGAGATATGTATCCGGCCGAGTCAGTCAGCAGTCTCAGGCTAGATTCCACCGTGGTCCAGTCGACTCCACCAGCAGCGACGAAGGCCTCTGCCAGTTCATGCGCTGCCCGCTGCCGATCTGTTGGTTCGACCTCGATGCGGTTTGCTGCGAGATGTCCGTTCGTGCTGTTTGTCGTCATAGTCTGGAGTTCCTATCTGAGAAGTGTAGAGGCATACCTGAGTGCCTCGAACTCTGTCAGGCCTTCGGCTTCCAATTCCTGAGCAAAATTGAGGAGCTCTTCCTTATCGATGTCGTTTAGTGGAGCCTCGTGCGCAGCGTCTGCAGCATCTTTGCCGATTTCGACACCCATCACATCGACGGATTGCCCTGCAAGTTTCCTAGCTTGGGCAAGTGCCACCACCGCGTCCAGCCCCGGCCGTCGTCCATGATTGTCCATATCGTCCATATCGGGCCACAGAGTCACAGTTTCGAAAATTGATAACTCGTCCCTCCATTGAAGTGCTGGACGAGGAGTCGTTAGTGTGGCAATCACGGGATCGGGATCGCGGGCGGCAAGCGCAAGTGCATCCGCGGCACCTTCGCACACCGTCACAGCGTCCCCTCCGATGTTTCCCACCGCCCATACGGCCAGTCTGGCATTTCCAAATTTCGGTTTGTCCACACGATTGCCCTGGGAGTTTTCGTAATCAGCTCGCTGCCCATCAGCGTCAATGCAAACAAGCTGGACCGCGGTGGGCTGTGGCGTGTCTGGAAAAGCGTCACGCCATGCCGAAATCGGTGCGAGTGGGAAGGCTACCGCACCCACGCCGGAGTGCGACCTCCTGAAGACCGGAGCATCGGCAGGAACCCAGCGTAGTGAGGGAGGCAAGGGCAGTTCGGAACGCCAAAGGTTTCGTCTGCGCATCCAGGCGCGGGTCGGGTGGTCAGGCGTATCGGCGATTGGCAGTACTTGGCTCCTTATCCAGCGGACAGCCTCCTCTGGGTGCCGCGCAGGTCTTCTGGTCATACTTCGGTGGATTGGCGATGTCTCAGCTCGTTCTGCGTGACTCCTTTGCCGCAGATCATTGCAACCGGGACCCTGGTGGCCCTGTCTCCTCAAAAAGCCATGTTGTTCAAGCCAAGCAAGAGCACCATCCTTCTCAAGACGTTCCTCCCGCATTATCAACGCTATCACTCCCCCGCCCTCGCCAGATTCAAAGTCATTCCACGTCCCCGTTTCTAGACTCAGCCGAAATGAGCCTTTCCGTCCCCAGCGCCACTCTTTGCTGGAACGACTTGACGGGTCTCCCAAGAGCCGGGTGCAGACATCGGGCGCCATGGTCCGCCAGTTTGCGTCTGAGTACTCGCGCTGCGGCACTATCTTCACTCACTCCCTTTAAGTTCCGATCGGTCCAAGCTTACTTCCAGAGGTGCCGTATGGGTACAGCGTATAGTCTGTCGCCGAACCTCGTAACCGTTTCACCGTCGTATAGCACCACGCCATTGGTAAATCTGCTTCCGGCTATTCTCTTGAGCTTCCGCAATCCACGAAAATCGGAGGACACAACTGTCGCAGCGGCCTTAACGTCAACACCGGCTACGGCCAATGAACCTCTCTCGACTACGATATCTACTTCCTGTTGATCCTTATCCCGGTAGTAGTAGAACGAGTGAGGATTGATGCTCCAGCTCGCCTGTCGCCTAAGTTCCTGAAAGACGAAGGTCTCCAGGAGACTGCTTCTGACTTCGCGGTTGGTTGCTAGGGCTTCTTCGTCCAGTCCCAGCAGTGCACAGCCGAGTCCCGTGTCCCCCAGATGGAGTTTTGGAGTCTTCAGGAGTCGTTGGCCGCGCCCTCCGTGCCAGGGTGGCAACTTTTCCAGTAAGAATACTCTTTCGAGGAGTGTCACATAGTCGCCTATCGTTTGCCTGCTCAGCTGGAATGGAGCAGCAAGCTCGGAGAGATTGTAGAGTTTGGCAGTCTGGGAAGCCGCTGCGTTCAGCAGTCTTGGGATGACGTCTAAACTCCTGATACGCGCCATGTCTCGCACATCGCGCTGCACGTGGGCCTCAGCGTATGCTCTGCACCACGCTGCCCGACGGTGAGCCGCGGTGCGAGCGAGGGCCGGAGGAAATCCGCCCGCGACTATTCGACTGTACAGCTGCCTGCCGAGGCGGGCTGACCTGCTGATTCTGAACCCATCTCCAAAAATCCTGCCGAGAAAATCGGTTGTAGGGTCGGCATGCGGTACGGTATCTTCGAGATGCGTGACTCCCGCTTCTATCTCTCCTTGAGAAAGAGGATGCAGGCGAACCACCTCTTGACGTCCCGCAAGTGAGTCGGCCAATCTTTCCAGGAGAAGGATGTTGGACGAACCGGTAAGCACAAAGCGTCCCGGCGTCCGATCTCTGTCGACTGCGACTTTCAGAGCAGTGAACAACTCAGGTGCTCGCTGGACCTCATCAAGCACGACGTTGTCTGGGAGGTCGTCAACAAAACCGACAGGGTCCTCTTGTGCGCCGACGCGCAAATTGTCGTCGTCCAGACTGATGTAGTCGTACTTTCCTCGAATGCTGTACGCGCCAGAGTGAGAAATGTTGGCGGCAATTCGCTCTCTGGAGGGACTCCCAAGATACTCAGGCGCACAGATCGTCTGAGCAAGCGTGGTCTTACCACACTGACGCGGCCCGTTAATCAAGACGACCGGAGAGTCTTCTAGCGCCTCTAGAAGACGATGCTCAGCATACCTAGGATAGACTGTCGCTGGAGTCATGAGGCAAATCCCATTACGCGGAGTTGCGTATAATTGCAAGGTTTAGGCGCGTCCAATTGTAACTTCATCATGCGTATGATTGCAAGTTTGCCTATCAGTTGGCCAAATTCCAGTGTAATTCGATCACAAATTAAACGAAAAGAAGTGCCAAAACTCATTGCCTTGCTGACGCGCGTCAGTCAAGATTATTCAAGCGACTTAACGACACTACCACGTGACTACTATACGCCTTACCGACATTCCAACTTTATCACTAAACCACTTCACAACTAAGAAACTAAAATACTGAAATACTAAACCACTAAGCGACGGTAGTCGCGTGGTGGTATGGGAGAAATTCGCAGGATGGACGTAATTGGCGTGGTCGCCCAAAAGGGAGGCGTGGGCAAGACCCATCTCACAATCAACTGGGCCGTGGAAGCGGAGCGACAGGGCATGGGAACTGTTGCCGTGCTGGATCTGGACCCACAGGCCACGGCTGTATCTTGGGCGCAACGGAGACTTAGGCTGCTCAACGACAACAGACCATTCCTGTTGAAGGCAGATTTGGATGACGTCGGAAGTATCAACCTCGAACAGGTAGTTGAAGTTTGCAAGGCTTGCCGAGATGAAGGTATAGACATCTTGTTCATAGACACGCCGCCTTCGGTTCGGCAGCCTGTCATTGTCACAATGGAAGTCTCAGATTACGTCGTCATTCCATCCGGACCGTCACTCGCAGAGATGGAGGCGATAGGGACAACGGTCGCAATAGTCAGAAACGCCGGTGTGCCCGGCTGTGTCGTCGTCAACAGGGGCAGGCCCCGCTCGCCGATAAACGAAGATGCCTCGACAGCGCTCGCCGGCTATGACCTGCCCGTCTGCCCCGTAGTCATAACTCAGCGGGCCGCAATCCAGGATGGCTTCAGGGACGGACAGACTGGTCGTGAGTATGCGCCGCGCGGGAAAGCTGGTCCCGAAATCACCTCGTCATGGCATTGGATCGCCAAACAAATTAGAGGAGCACAGTGATGGTACAGTCAACCAGGAAGAAGAGCAGGTTCGAGAACTTCGTCGCAAACGAACACACTGGCCTTCCGGATTACGTACAGGAAGATCAGGAAGATGTGAAAAAGCAGGTGAAGCGGAAGTTGATCGACAAGCACTTCCGCGTCACTCCAGAAGCGTCACAAGCATTCAATCTTCTAGTGGCTCAGCAGTACACAGGGACGGGGCCTCAGCTGGGGCCAGTGTTGATCGCGGAGGCGCTCAATCTGCTCTTTGAGAAGTACGGAATGGAACCCGTCGCCTGATCTTAACGCTGTCGTCGTTTAGAAGATTCGTCGCTTAGAAGGATAGTTCCAAAGTGGTATAGTCGTTTAGTGGTATAGTTGTGGGCGAAGTTCCACGTCGCCACATCGACCAGAACTGGGGATTCCTCGTCGCTACCCGCCCATTTCTGCTTTCCTTCATCAGCCCCACTTCCGCTCACATCTACATCTTCACGTCTCCATGCCACTGCCAGTGTTCAGCTTAATGACAATTGGCTATCCTTGATAACTTGGCCACAGTACTTAAAAACGGTGGTATGCGCCCTTGGTTGTTTAGTGGTTTAGTAGTTACGTGTAAAAGTAGCATGGTGGACTCCTCCGAACATTGTGATGTGCTTTAGGCGTGAGGTTGTTTAGTGGTATTGTGGTATCGTGCTTAACCTCTACAGTGGTAAGGTGGTGATCCACCATAGTTGCACGATCGCTTCTGCGATGTCATCAATTGATAAGGACTATTTTATGGAGAGGATCCGGCGGAGGAGAGTCAAGGGTTGGCGTATGCCTCCTCGCGCAAAGTATGTGGGCCGCCCAGGGGTGCTAGGTAACCCCTTCACCGAGGGAACGAAGGCGGGGCAGATTGCCGAATACCGATGTGCATTTTACGCAGGTGAGTTGGGGATCGACGAGGGTTTTGTGCGCCGAGAACTGAATGGCTTTGACTTCGTCTGCTGTTGGTGTCGCGAAGACGAACCCTGCCACGCCGACTTACACATCGAAATTGTCAACGCAGCATAGCGGACCGCTTCAATCCGATGTCATAACGGAGTCGTCACGTTCCATCTTGGCTCCCAATGCGTTAGTATCACTCGAATAACATTAGGGGGATCAGTCCATCGACAGGAGGGTGATGCGTCGCTCACGTTTGATCGGGGGTGTGAGCTGAGCTTCAGAGTGTTGATTGGGCAGCGCAGGCTGGCTGCTATGGGCGGCCTAGTGGGAAGTCATCGGTGTAGAGGCATTGGATGCCTTCTTATCCGGCAGGACGGCGACATCATTAAGTTCCTCGGGAGGGAATCTGTAGGGCAGAGCGGACGTGATTGATTGAAACAGGACTGCAAACTGGTTTTGGAATTTGGCTAAATGCATTATTATTTCATTAATAATGCATTTAGATGGTTTGCTGTAAATTGCTTCAAAGTCTTGACCCACAACGTCAACAGACAACCGGCTCGCCTGTGCCTGTGTCGGAGGAGGCTAGGCGCCGCATCACCGAAGCTCTCGAAGATTCTCTCGCTCCAACCACTCGTGTTAATTACATATCGCAGTGGAGGAAGTGGGAAATGTTCGCAGGTGACAGCGGCTATCCCGTCTTTCCCTCAGAGCCTGTTCATCTTGCCGATTGGATCACGCAGAGGGCCGCTGACGGCCGAAAGCCCGGCACTATCCGTATGGGGTTAGCTGCTGTTGGCTCCGTCCATCGCCAGGCCAATCTTCCTAACCCCACTGAGGACGAGGGCGTTCGAGCCACGATGCGTGGAATTACCAGAGCTGCCGGCAGAGCGCAGAAACAAGCTGCTGGACTGACCGCCGCGAGCCTAGCCGCAATTCGCGCGACGGCTTGTGCCCCTCGAATCGGGCGTGGCGGCTCACTCGAGACCACCGGGACAGCGCAGGCAAGGGGTCTGGTCGACATCGCGCTTATCTCGCTGATGCGGGACGGCATGCTCAGGCGCTCAGAAGCGGAGAGCCTGACCTGGGGAGAACTCGTTGAGGAAGGCGATGGGACCGGCAGGCTGACGGTCGCTCGGTCAAAGACCGACCCGGAAGGGGAGGGCGCGGTACTATTCGTTTCCGCTCCAACGATGGAAGCGCTGAGGGCCATCAGACCAACCGATGCGAGCGCCAGCGATTCGCTCTTTGGACTCTCAGATGATCAGATCGCGCGCAGAGTTACTGCCGCGGCGGAAGCAGCAGGCCTGGGAGAAGGGTTTACCGGACATTCAGCCCGCGTGGGAATGGCTCAGGACCTAGCGCGCGGTGGGACGGAATTGCCGGCACTGATGACGGCGGGTAGATGGCAGTCACCGACGATGCCCGCCAGGTACACTCGCGCCGAGCAGGCTGGACGCGGGGCGGTAGCGAGATTCTACGGCTCGGGTTGAGTCACCGGAGTTTCGTCCTATTACCTAGATTATGGGTCGGTTCTCAAAATCGGCTCACACGGATTAGCGCCTCCTTTCTGAACGAATCTGAAAAGGTGATTTGCGCGAGCGACGATTAACTCGTTTCCGGGACTGTCTCGCTCTTCCTTCAGATCACTCTCGTCCTGGACCATGCATCGACGAGAAAACTTATCGTCTACGATGTTGTCCAAGGAATCCGGAAGTGGTAATTGCCCGCTTGAGGTGGGATATAATAGTAGATGCGATTGACCCCATAGGGGTGCTTTACGACAGGCCGCATAGACGACAGCCCGAGAATCATCAGGGATTATTTCATGACAACTTTGCTAGATAGTGATCGCGTTGCCAGTATAGTGCGCCGACTGCTCTCCTGCGTGTCAAGGGCGGTGCAAAACATGCCACCGGGGCGGAGTAAAAGTGTGTCTGTCTCAAAAGGTGCTGCGCTTGGCGGATATGCGGTCGAGACATCAGGGATTTCGGAGTAGACAGGTCTTGAGTGGAGCTGTAGCGTGACCGATTTGCCCAGACGTATGGAAACTCTCTATAAAATGCTCAGATGGCGTTTACCCGGGTGTCGAGCCGGGTACGCCACACCTTCCAGAGAGTCCGTAGGTTGTAGGCCGTGGCGAACATGCTCCATTCGGCTTTCACGTTGGGCAGTCCTCGCAGTGCGAATTGACGCGCGCCAAGTTGATTTCTTAATATGGCGAAGAGCGGCTCTATCAGAGGCAACCGACGCAGATACGCTTGCTTCGCTTCTTCTGTCTTCATCCAGTCACGGTGGCGGCGCAAGGCCGTATCGTACTGTCCTATCTCGATAGTGCGCCCATACCTTCCGTTCTTGGTGCAGCCTCCGAAAGCGGGGCATCCCTGGCAGATTGTGCCTGAAGCCACACGGTATGTTCGTGCTTTCTTAGTCTTGTCGATCTTCATCCCGGAAAAGCGAAGATTCTGTCCGTGGGGCAGATGTAGCTGTCGGTGTCGTCATCGTATGCGAACTGGTCCTTGTGGTATGGATGGTCCGTCGGGCGGGCCATGTCAGGCATCACCACCTGCTGCCCTCTTCGATGCAGTTCCGCCACATGCCTACCGGCGAAGTAACCGGCGTCGGCCAGCTTCAACGGCACCTTCGCGCCGGTCATCTCCTCGGCCTGTTCCACCATCTGAGTCAGTTGTGCGGTGTCATTGGGTTCGTCCACCACGTCCGAGGCGGTGACCAACATCCCAGTTACTCCCTCATCGGTGGCGACAGGCGATACCATAGCCTGAGCATTGTGGCTTGGCACAATGCCCTGACGAGTCCTCATCAACCTAGCATCCTTGTCGGTCATGTTGATGCGCGCCGGGCGCTTGTATCGGTTTGGACGCTCCATACCTGGCAGGTCATTCATCGCCTGCCTGACGCGCCGCCGCAGTTCTTTCTGCTCCGCCAGTTTCTCGGGGAGACGCGCCACAACTCCGTCCTCCCCGCCTTCGTTCTGAGCCTCCAGAGACTCGATGGCACTCTCCAGCCGTTCAATCAGTTCCTGCAACCTCTTGGCGTCGTAGGTTTGTATCAACGCGGCATTGGCGATCACCTTCGTCCCATCCACAGCCTGCACTGCCAGATCCACCAACTCCATCGCCACCGCCGTTCGCACCGTGCGCCTGAACAGCCTTCTCATACTCTGGCGATGCTTCTTGTAAAATCACCAGAGCGTGTTGTGAGCTGGATACTGCCGTCCGGTCAACCAAAGGTAAGGTATCTGATCCCGGCAGGCTGTCTCCAGTTTCCGGCAGGAGCGCACGCCGGTCATGAATCCGTACAGCCAAACGCTCAGCAGGGCACAGGGATGATAAGCCAGCGCTCCCAGTGGCTCTCCGTCCGGCTGCACACCTAGTTCTGCCCAGTCGCCGCGGTTCAGTGCATCCACGAACTCGGCTACGAACCGTGCCGGATGAACTGGAGGGACTAAGTCGTCAAGTGTAGGCGGTAACAGCCAGGCCTGATCCCGGCTCATCTCTCGAATCGGCATCTGCAATCCTCACAATCCCAAATCTCCCGACATTCTACATCCTGACGATTACGCCGACTCATGAGACAGACACATTATCTCTCCGCCGTTTACAGGCAGCAGGAGCGGCCAGAATAAACTTCGGATACTTTAAGGGACACTCTATTCACACCCAGTTCGTTCAGCTTCCTTCATTTACCCCGTGCCTTGTCGATTTCACGCTGGATCCAACCGTCCAGATCAAGTGCTGACGACTCGAATGCTTCTTCAAGGTATGACATGTCATTTCGCAGAGATTGGTATAAGTCCATAGCGATTAGGGGATCAGATGCTTGTCCCACAGCAATTGCGCGACGCATCCATCTCTGGATTGGAACCGCAGTATGTTTGTGCTTCCAGGTTGCTTCCAAAGTTGCTGCCACCCGAATATAACTTGCCCAATAATCTGGATCTAACCATGACCCATCAACACCTTCGTTTTCCTGAGCTTCTGTAAGGTCTCGTTGCCATTGTACAAGCTCTAAGACTTTGTCCTTGTCCGCTCCAAAGGGATTGTCTTGGATCAAAAAGTCAAAGTTGTCCATGAGCGCCTTAATTGCGGCCCGGGCACTTCCTTCAAGTGTTGTGGCCAGGTTTCGGATTCCATCTGGGAGCGCACAACGAAGCTTCTGCGCAAGCTCTTCATTCTTAATGCCAAAAGGCAATACCCGCCCGTCGCGGTGAGGAAGATAGCGCTTTGCTACTTCAGTGTATCTATCGTCTGAAGTAATTGTGGGCCCCCAAAGTCCAACGTTTTCCATCCGAACAAACAACTCGCAGCAGAGCAAATAGTAGTGTCCGGCGATAGCCCTCACAATATCATCATGGGTTAAGCCGACATGGTATAGTTCATTTCTGTAATCATGAGCAACAGAGATGAACCGCCGTTCCGCCGGTGATAGATCCCCCATTTGCCCCAAAACCTTAAGCTTACCGTGCAAGGACTTGCCGGCAGCGGCGACTCGCTGCTTCTTCGTCATCATAGACTTCTTCGAATCATCAGAGAGCTCGAACTGGTGGTGTGAATTACCCTTAGAGACAGCCTGATGCACCTTCCACACACTAGATGCCCAATTGTCCATCTCCAAGAGGTCGATGCATTGACGATGAAGTACAAGCTCAGTTGCATTGTCAATCAATATCAATGCCAGCCGGTTGTTTATGGGGTGATCGGTAGCCAGTTCAGTAGCGGCACGGTCTAATTGCTCAACTATTGTTAGAACGTATCTCAAGTTGTCAACCTACTGATTCCTATGTTCTATTGCTATGTGTAAACGGTGTCGCTGTTCAGGATAAATGTCAGCGTAAATGATCAGCATAAATGTCACTGACTCATTCTCGGTTATGGTATCAGATCAGATGGCCCTAGACCTCAGCCGTGATGGCGACATTGGTGGGCTCTCGGCGTTCATGTACTTTCTCACGGTGTTTCTGTGTATGCTCAGCTCCCGGGCGATCCCACGTATGGATAGTCCCTTGCACTTCGCCTTCTGTACCGCCCTCCATCTGGCCGTCTGCAACGGCGTGGGCTTCCTGCACGTTGGAGTCGCAGCTTTGCGAACTCGTCTCGTGCCATTGCGACCTGAGGCGTCGACCGGCTGCTCAGCATCGTGGTTGGTGTCCGGAGTCGCCAGTCTGGCTATCCATTTGATACCCAGACCGTTGGTAGGCTGAGGGATGATGGATGAGTGTGTGGTTCTCCTTGCGAAGCCGCGAAGGACACTAGTACCAAGTCCGCCTGATATTGGCACAAGTATAAGAAATGGGTTAGATACTG